>NZ_WXWH01000046.1:0-126463 GCF_009904905.1 Vibrio sp. V30_P3S12P165
TCTGGCGTTGTGGCTTCACTGGCTGCTGTTGGCTCATCTAACGCGGCAGATTCTGGCGCTAATTCATGCTCGGCATCGCTATCAGCCAAAGCGTCCGCTTCGCTGTACTCTGGTAACTCGTTGTCATCCAAAACCAACGGTTCGGATTCGGGCTCAACCTCAGCGTCTGGCTCTGCGGCTTGCTCCGCTAGCTCACTTTCGGCTATTTGACTTTCTGTGGTTTGGTCTGCCGTTGTCTGGTCTGACGTTGTTTCGTCTGGCGTTGTGGCTTCACTGGCTGCTGTTGGCTCATCTAACGTGGCAGATTCTGGCGCTAATTCATGCTCGGCATCGCTATCAGTCTCTTGAGCAGCTGGTTCGATTTCAGTAACTGGATCAATCTCATCCTCAACCAGCCAATCATCATCTTGAGGTATACCAAATTCATTAGCAGCCGGTTCTACGTTACTCGATAAGGCCGTTTCACTTCCTTCAATTTGAGGATTAAAATCAAACTCATCCTCTGATTCTGATTCTGATTCTGATTCTGATTCTGGTTCAGAAGGTTCGCTGGTCAAATCAACTTCATCCAGTAAAGGGTCTTGTTCAGGAGCACTCTTTAGCAAATCATCGATAAAATGTTCACTATCAAATGCGGTACTGTTATCTGATTGTTGTTCAATCTCGCGAAGCTCATCAAGAAACTCGGTACCATCATCAATCGATTTATCGCTCAAAGCGTCTTTTTCAAGATCAAACTCTTCACCGGTTGATGTCGCATCGACCTCATCAATCCACTCATCCAATAATGTCGGACTTTCACGATCAAATTCATTACCTTGATCATCAGGCTCTTCGCCCAATAATTCATCTAATAACTGATCAACGGTACTATCAAGATCTTCATCAGACAGCTTTTCATCATCAGACTCATCATCTAACCACTCATCTAATAAATCAGTACTGTTTGAGTCAAACGGCACATCATCAGCTAAATCCTCGTTCGATTGCGCTCGATCCGAAGGGGCATCAACAGCATCTGGGACAGAACTATCTGTAGCTTGCGATTCAACCTGATTGAGTAAATCTTCAATCTCTTGGTCTGAAGTAACCTCAACATCATCTAATGTAGGCAGCTCAGAATCTGTCGAAGCGTCATTCTCTAATAGACTATCAAAATCAAGTTCGGCATCGTCAATATCGTCCTCGCCAGCCAGTAAATCATCAAGTAAAGACTGATCGATGGTATCACTCGCCAACTCATCACTCGCAAGAAGCGCATCCATATCGTCTTGAGATAATGCTGGCTCATCAGAAAGTTCCAATTCTGTTTGATCTTGTTGTGATATTTCTTCATCCAAATCAACCGATTGTTCGTTCGCTTGTTCTGCATCATCGCTGTCTTTATCAACAATATCGGTAAAATTAGGATCTAAGTCTCCGTCATCATCAATACTAGCAAAGGGATCGTCTCCTTCTTCACTTTCTAAGTTGAAGTCTAAATCGCTTTCATCAAGGTCGGCGAAAATATCTTCTTCTTTATTTTCATCCTCTTCGGTGAATAGAGCTTCACTACTTTCCGTATCCCCAAACAGATCATCATCTAACAGAAGTTCATCAGATAACTCATCGATTTCAGCATCCTCAGCCGGAATTGGCGTCATGGTTTGGCTAGGTTCTGGTTCTCGAATCGGTGTTGGTTGTATCTGGTTATCGCTAGAGCTTGAGCGACGTCTCATTAGCATGACAATCAGCAAAGCAATCAGCAACCCTGGTATCAAGGCAAGTGACGCGACAAACCAATTGTTAGCTAATAACTGATCAAACGTTGATGGGCCAATCCGTTCGGCTTCTTCTTTTTTTATTCGCTCTTCTTGTAAAATTCGTTCAACTTCCGAACGAATACGGGTTTCATCGCCTAGTTCCTGCTTTAAATCAGCCACTTCAGACTGCATTTGTGCAATTAACAGTCTTAACCTGTGATTTTTCTCTTCTAATGCAAGTAACTCTGCTTGCGCAATAGCCCCATCGGTTGTTGCTTCAACCGCAGGGGCACTAGGTGTTTGCGTTGCTGGCTCTTCGGGAGCTTTCACGTTATCAGGCAAAGCCGTCTCAGCAACGGGGGCTTCAACTACCGGCGATTCAATGGCCGGAGACTCAACTCGAGCGGTGGGACTGGAAGGCTCTACTGTTGATGAGAGGCGCGCTTGATGTGCCTCCATAATCCTTACGGCTTCTTGTGTTGACGCTTTACGAACCTGTTCTAATGAAGGGATGCGTAAAGTACTTCCCGGTAATAAGCTATGAATATTTTGTGCTTCGAAAGCTTGAGGATTTAACCGGTAAATAGCCAACAAGGTTTGTTGTACGGATACGTCAGCAGATGGTCTTAATTGAGAGGCAATTGACCATAATGTTTCTTGCTCAGACGTTGGGCCGAAAAATTGTGATGGTTCAGCCTGTGGAGCGGTGCTTCGCACAATCTCACGACTAAACTGTGGTGCTGATTGAACCTCACCGCTGGGACCGATCAGACGAATCCCTTCTGCACTAACGATAGAAGTCTGAGTCACGGCGACCATTACCAAAGGTAACAGTAATCGCTTAAAAAATTGACACATAAAAGGCTCAGCTAGATGCTTTAAAATAAAATGAATACAACGATCTGTTAAATATATCGGATTAATCGGGTAAAACTATAGGCTAAGAGCTAAAAAGTGTGCCTTACCCACAATAATCGCAGGAATCTCACACAAATTATACGCTGATTTTGATTTTCACTCTCAATAAAGGCGACTTAAATCAGTTCTCATGCAACGTTCGTGCTATTCGTTCATCCCTTAAAATAAAAGCCAACCTGACCGGGCTGGCTTTTATTGACCAAAGAAACAACTAACAAGTTAATTATTCGTGCTCAATTTTCGCCCAAGTATCACGCAAACCGACCGTACGGTTGAAAACCAATGCATCAGGTTTTGATACTTTACTGTCCGCGCAGAAATACCCCATACGCTCAAATTGATAACCAAACTCTGGCTCAGCATTCGCGAGACTAGGCTCGATAAATCCTTGTAACTTCACCAGTGAATCCGGGTTAATGGTTTCAGCAAAGTTATCAGCCGCAGCCGGATTAGGCACGGTAAACAAACGGTCATATAAACGGAACTCTGCCGGTAATCCTTTATCGGCCGATACCCAGTGAATAACCCCTTTGACTTTACGTCCGTCGGCTGGGTTTTTCCCTAACGTATCAGGATCATAAGTACAATAAATCGCAGTGATGTTACCTTGTTGATCTTTTTCTATACGCTCAGCTTTAATGATATAAGCGCCACGTAAACGAACTTCTTTACCCAAAACTAAGCGCTTATATTTTTTGTTAGCTTCTTCACGAAAATCGTCACGTTCAATCCACACTTCGCGCGTAAAAGGAACCTCACGCTCGCCCATTTCAGGCTTATTCGGATGGTTTGCTAATTGCAATACTTCTACGCGATCAGCAGTAAAGTTTTCAATAATGACTTTGACCGGGTCAAGCACCGCCATAGCACGAGGGGCATGTTCGTTGAGGTCATCACGAATACAAGATTCAAGTGCACTAAATTCAATCATATTGTCTTGTTTAGTCACACCAATTCGCTTACAAAACTCACGAATCGAGGCTGGAGTAAAACCGCGGCGACGTAAACCAGAAATGGTAGGCATACGCGGGTCATCCCATCCTTCCACTAATTTCTCTGCCACCAGCTGATTGAGTTTACGCTTAGACATGACCGTGTATTCTAGATTCAAACGGCTAAACTCGTACTGGCGAGGATGGCAATCAATGGTAATATTGTCGAGCACCCAATCATATAAACGACGGTTATCTTGGAACTCTAAAGTACATAATGAATGAGTAATGCCTTCTAACGCATCTGAAATACAGTGCGTAAAATCATACATAGGATAAATACACCACTTATTGCCCGTTTGATGATGCTCAGCAAAACGAACACGGTATAAAACGGGATCCCGCATCACCATAAAAGAAGATGACATATCAATTTTTGCACGTAAACACACTGTGCCTTCTTCAAACTCTCCCGCACGCATTTTTTCAAATAGCGCTAAGTTCTCTTCCACGGGACGATCACGATAAGGACTGTTTTTGCCTGGCGCGGTCAACGTACCACGGTATTCACGGATCTGATCTGGAGTAAGCTCTTCAACGTAAGCTAACCCTTTATTGATCAGCTCAATAGCATATTGATACAGTTGATCAAAATAGTCAGAGGAATAACAAACGTCACCTGACCACTCAAAACCGAGCCAATTGACATCTTTCTTGATCGATTCAACGTATTCGAGATCTTCTTTTTCAGGGTTGGTGTCATCAAAACGTAGGTTGCACTGGCCCTGATAATCTTGAGCAATACCAAAATTCAAACAGATTGACTTCGCGTGTCCAATATGCAAATAACCATTCGGCTCTGGCGGGAAACGAGTATGCACGCTAGTGTGTTTACCATCCGCTAAATCTTTATCAATGATTTGGCGAATGAAGTTCGATGGACGAGCCTCAGCTTCACTCATCTATAGCACCTCAAAATTTATTAGTATTGTCAGAAAAATATTCTGCATCATCAGGCAAGAAAGCCCAGTAGCGCAGACGGATTACCACTAATGATCCACAATTCCAGTTCAATTCACAATAGAAACTACGGTTTTACTCAGAATAATTGCTAAATCAGTGCGTTCAAAAGGTGGAATTTATCTCAACAATCCAAGGAATGAAGCAAACTACGCTCCACAAACCGCTTGGCCTAGCCAGTAAGCGAGACATGAGTAAGCCTCAATAAAGTCACTGGCACCGCTACGGATTCAAGTAAAAAGGAACAACATTTTGTTTTTTAAATATTCACGTGTTATGCAAAGGCCTTCGCATAACGCGAAGGCCTTTGCTTGGTAATAAAGGAAACCCCTCTACTTATTTCAACTCGTGATTATCATTAGATTGAATATTTTTCATTTGACCTGCAATAATTTCAGCCAATGGACCAAGGATAACCTGTAAGTTGTTCGCCCCTAGTTTCACAACGCCCATTGCACCGAGATCTTTCAACGCTTTTTCATCAATGATAGACATATCATTCACAGTTAAGCGTAAACGAGTAATGCATGCATCAATATTCGACAAGTTACTATGCCCACCTAAAACTTCTAAGTACTGTTTCGCTAGCTCAGAGGTTTCTTGTGAACCTTTTGTCACCGTAGCTGACTCGTCATCATCTTCACGGCCCGGAGTTTTCAGACCAAATTTCACAATTACGGTACGGAACACGACGTAGTAAATAACGAAGAACACTAAACCTTGGACAATGAGCATATACCATTGGATCGCAAGCGGGTTACGTGAAGATAAGAACATATCGACAGCACCGGCTGAGAAACCGAAACCTGCAATCCACTGCATTGATGCTGCGATAAAGACCGAAATCCCCGTTAAAAGTGCATGTAAAACATACAAGACCGGCGCTAGGAACATGAAAGAAAACTCTAGCGGTTCAGTCACCCCGGTAAAGAATGAAGCAAAGCCCGCAGCGAGCATAATACCTGCTACTTTCTCTTTGTTTTTAGCCGTGGACGTATGGTAAATGGCTAACGCAGCACCAGGTAAACCAAACATCATAATTGGGAAGAAACCAGCCTGATACATCCCAGTAATGCCTGGTGTAGCAACACCTTCGGCGATAGATTTAGCCCCCCCCAAGAAGTTAGGAATATCGTTAATTCCAGCAACATCAAACCAGAATACGGAATTTAATGCGTGGTGCAACCCAACAGGAATCAGTAAACGGTTAAAGAAGGCATAAATACCCGCTCCAGTCGCACCAAGCCCTTGAATAGATTCACCAAAATTAACCAAACCGCCATAGACTGTTGGCCAGATATACATCAATACAAAAGATAAAATAATGCCGATAAAAGAAGTCAAAATCGGTACTAAACGTTTACCTGAGAAAAAGGATAATGCTTTATGCAACTCAACGCTAGAATAGCGATTATAGATTTCAGCAGAAATAATACCCACCAAGATACCGACAAATTGGTTTTGAATTTTGCCAAATGCCGCCGGTACTTCTGATAGATCAATGCCTTGAATCTGAGCAACCGCTCCCGGTGATAATAGTGTAGTCACGACATACATACACACTAATCCGGCAAGAGCCGCTGCCCCATCTTTATCTTTGGACATACCGTATGCAACACCAACAGCAAATAGCCACGACATGTTATCAATAATCGACGCACCCGCTTTGATCAAAAAACCGGCCAATGCAGAGTTTGCTCCCCAACCATTTGGGTCGATCATATATCCGAGCCCCATTAAAATCGCGGCTGCGGGTAAAGTAGCAACCGGCACCATTAGGGCCTTACCTACTTTTTGAAAATAACCAAGAATGTTCACCTTAATGTCCCCCTATAGGATTTTGGTATAAAATTGGAGACTTATTTTAGTCACCCAATTTAGTCATATTCAGTTTATGTTATTAATTTTGCTCCGCAAATTAAAACCTCATCAATTGTGATCATAATCACCAGAAAAAGGGGGAAGTGAAGGATTTTGCTAGCGAGATCATAAAACTTATTTTACCATATAAAAAAACATAACTTTGACGCTATGATAACCGCAGTTATCGAGTAAAAAGGAACCATACCAGAGGTATGGTGATTAAAGTTTTATGCTTGCTCATTAGACCTAGCACCTTATATAGCAATGTATTTCATACTTATTTTATCCATTTTTGTTCCGAGTATGATGACTATAAAGATATTTCGCGACTTACTTGAAGTCAGCAAACTCAGCCGATGAGGCACTGAAAAGCTGAATTCGTGTCGCCCAACTGATTGACCCTATTCAACAGATAAGGATTAGCTGATTATGTACGCACTAACCAACTGTAAAATATATACTGGCAGCGATGTGCTTTCTCAACACGCTGTCATTATAGATGGCGACCGAATTCAAACTGTTTGCCCTCTGACTCAATTACCGCAAGACGTTCACATCATCGATCTACAAGGGGCGAATCTCAGCCCTGGGTTTATCGACTTGCAACTCAACGGGTGTGGTGGTGTGATGTTTAACGATCAGATTAGTGCAAACACCATTCATACCATGCACCAAGCAAACTTAAAATCAGGCTGTACTAGCTTTCTTCCCACCTTGATAACCTCCTCAGATGAAAATATGCGTCAAGCCATTCAGGCGCAGCGTGAATATCAAAACCAATATCCACATCAATCATTAGGACTTCATCTAGAAGGCCCTTATTTAAATGTAATGAAAAAAGGCATTCATTGCGTTGATTACATTCGTCAAGCTGACGACGAGATGATTGATTTTATCTGTCAAAATAATGATGTCGTCACTAAAGTGACACTAGCACCGGAAAATAATGATCCTCGTCATATTGAAAAACTGGTCGCGGCGGGCATTGTTGTCTCTATCGGCCATACCAATGCAACTTACTTGGAAGCACGCAAAGGATTTGATGCCGGCATTACGTTTGCAACGCATTTATTTAATGCCATGACCCCAATGGCAGGGCGTGAACCCGGTGTTGTTGGGGCAATTTATGACACGCCTGAAGTCTACACGGGTGTGATTGCCGATGGGTTCCATGTTGATTACGCTAACATTCGAATTGCTCATAAAATTAAAGGTGAGAAACTCATATTAGTGACCGATGCCACAGCTCCTGCAGGCGCAGAGATGGATTACTTTATTTTTGTCGGTAAGAAAGTATATTATCGCAACGGCAAATGTGTCGATGAAAATGGCACTCTTGGCGGCTCGGCCTTGACGATGATAGAAGCGGTTCAGAATTCGGTTGAGCATGTCGGTATCGCTTTAGATGAAGCTCTCAAAATGGCAACCTTGTATCCAGCCAAGGCGATTGGAGTGGAAAAAATATTAGGTCGAGTGAAGAAAGGTTATATCGCGAATCTAACCATTTTTGATCGAGATTTTAATGTAAAAGCGACGGTAGTTAACGGACAATACGAGCAAAAATAATCATGAATGGCGGACAAATAGGTAACGTAGATCTAGTTAAACAGCTCAATAGTGCAGCAGTTTACCGCTTAATCGACCAACAAGGCCCGATTTCACGGATCCAAGTTGCCGATGTAAGTCAACTTGCGCCTGCAAGTGTGACAAAAATAACCCGCCAACTCCTTGAACGAGGCCTAATCAAAGAGGTGGCTCAACAAGCATCAACTGGTGGACGTCGCGCCATCTCTTTAACAACAGAGGTCACACCTTTTCACTCCATCGCGGTTAGACTTGGCCGAGATTATATTCAACTCAGCTTGTATAACCTCGGAGGAGAAGAACTGGTCTCCTCGGCCCATGATTTTCATTACGCTCATCAACCGCAGTTGATAGAAGGGTTAATTAACCACATTAAGGCGTTCATCTCACAACAAAAAGATCAAATAAACCAATTAATTGCTATTGGTATTTCACTGCCCGGGCTAGTCAACCCTGAACTCGGAGTAGTGGAATATATGCCCAATATTGAGATTGATGCGCTAGCATTGGGCGACATTGTGCGTGAACATTTTAATGTGGAATGTTTTATCGGTAATGATGTCCGAGGCATGGCATTGGCAGAGCATTATTTTGGAGCCAGCAAAGACTGTCAAGACTCGATCTTAGTCAGTGTTCACCGCGGTACCGGTGCTGGAATCATTGTAAACGGGCAGGTGTTCTTAGGCTCTAACCGAAATGTAGGCGAAATAGGCCATATTCAGATCGATCCATTGGGTGAACGGTGTCAATGCGGTAATTTTGGCTGTTTAGAAACGGTTGCGACCAATCCAGCCATCATCGAACGAGTGAAAAAGCGTTTAGTTCAAGGTTATGAATCAAGCTTATCCTCACTTGGAGAAATCACCATTGATGATATTTGTCAACATGCCCTACAAGGTGACGAGTTAGCCAAACAAGCTTTGGTACAAGTCGGAAATCAGTTAGGAAAAGCCATCGCGATCACCATTAATTTATTTAACCCACAAAAGATAGTCGTCGCGGGAAAAATCACCGCAGCCCAAGATATTATCTTTCCAGCCATCTTACGCAATGTGGAAAACCAATCTCTCAAGAAATTCCATCAACATCTTCCTATCGTTGCCTCACAAATGGATAAGCACCCGACCATTGGTGCTTTTGCTACAATAAAACGCGCGATGCTAAACGGGGTCTTGCTACAAAAATTACTTGAAGACTGATAAGCAAAGTGTTCTATAATGTTGAGGCTGTATTGATTTCAAGCAATACAGCCTTTTTATTACCCAACCTATAAAGAAATCTCATGGATTTAGTGTTTATCAGTGCCGCTTTCATCGTTGGTTATATTGCACAAAAGTGTCATCTTCCTCCTCTCGTTGGTTTCCTTATTGCAGGTTTTGGCCTGAATCTCTATGGTTTCGAGTCAAACGAAACGTTAGCGACATTAGCAGACCTCGGGGTCACCCTGATGCTATTCACCATCGGGTTAAAGCTCGATATTAAGTCTTTGCTTGAAAAAGAAATTTGGGCTGGTGCAACAATTCATAATGTTCTCGCAACCAGCATATTTACCCTCGCGCTAATCGGCTTTAAATATCTCGGGCTGACCAGCCTTAATGAGCTCCCTTTTACGAGTTTATTATTGCTTGGTTTTGCCCTCTCTTTTTCTAGTACCGTTTTTGCTGTCAAATCTTTGCAAGAAAAGGGAGAAATGAACTCAACCTATGGCACCCTCGCCATTGGTATTTTAGTCATGCAAGATATTTTTGCTGTTATCTTTTTGACCGCATCAACAGGTAAGTTACCAGAGTGGTATGCCATTAGCTTGTTTGCCCTACCACTATTACGACCCTTGTTCTTCCGTCTACTCGATAACGCCGGGCATGGTGAGCTTTTGGTTCTATTGGGTATTTTTCTTGCTTTAGTGATCGGTGCAGGCGGCTTTCAACTCGTTGGTATGAAACCGGATCTAGGGGCGTTAATCCTAGGCATGTTACTTGCCAAGCACAGTAAAGCCTCTGAGCTATCTAAAGCGCTTTTTAATCTCAAAGAATTATTCCTAGTCTGTTTTTTCTTAAATATAGGCCTGGCAGAAAAACCAACGTTAACCGGCTTGTTATTGGCTTTATTGCTCATGATCCTGCTTCCATTAAAAGGAGCACTATACTTTTGGGTTCTCAATCAATTTCATTTTCGGGTTCGTACCTCACTGCTTACTTCGCTCTCGCTTTTTAACTTTAGTGAGTTTGGTCTGATTGTTGGCGGTTTAGCCTTTAAACTGGGCTGGTTACCAGGAGATATCCTGGTTGCTTTGGCTATCGCTGTATCACTTTCGTTTCTCATTGCTGCACCACTGAGCCGTAAAGGGAATGAGGTATATCAACACTCATCATCATGGTTTAGCGATCCTCAACCGGAAACGCTGAATCTAAGAGATTCGGTAATTAATCCTGGTGAGGCTCAAGTCATCATTCTTGGCATGGGAAGGATCGGAACTGGCGCGTATGATGAGTTTTATTCACGTTATGGTGATATCTGCTTAGGGGTTGAGCTACGTGAAGAGGCGGCAAAACAACATCAAAATGAAGGACGGAATGTCATTAGTGGTGATGCGACTGATCCTGATTTTTGGGCGCGTATTTTACATACAGGCAAGGTGAAACTCATACTTTTAGCCATGCCCCACCATCAAGCCAATCAAATTGCGCTCGCTGAATTAAATAAACGTCAGTTTACTGGACAAATTGCCGCGATCGCCGAGTACTCAGATCAAATGGACATCTTACTTCAAGAAGGTGCGCATGCGGCTTTTAATATCTATAGTGAGGCTGGAACTGGCTTTGCTCGCCACGTATGCGAACATTTACAACCGACATTGACTCGCCATTAATGGCCTTAATTTACGGCTAACGAGATGGATCTCGTTAGCCAGATGCACACCACTTCGCCACAAAGTAGAATATATTTAATAAAACAATAAAAATATTAAATATTATCCATCACATTGGCTATAATTTAAATTTTCAATCAAAGATTGGTTGCCTTTTTTAACCAAAGTGGCAAATTGTACTCATCTGCTTAAAACGTGTTTCATTTAAGGAAGTTGTATGTGTTCAATCTTTGGTATTTTAGATATTAAAAGCGATGCCAGTGCATTACGCTCAGTCGCATTAGAAATGTCTAAAAAACTTCGTCACCGCGGCCCTGATTGGTCAGGAATTTACGCATCAGAGCGAGCGATTCTTGCTCATGAACGTTTAGCGATTGTCGGGCTCAATAGTGGAGCTCAACCCATTTATAGCCCAGATCGCAATCTTATTTTAGCGGTTAACGGTGAAATTTATAACCACAAAGAAATTCGCGCTCGCTACCAAGATACCTACGATTTTCAAACTGACTCTGACTGTGAAGTTATCCTTGCCTTGTACCAAGATAAAGGTGCTGAGCTATTAGAGGAGCTGAATGGTATTTTTGCCTTTGCTTTGTATGACCAAGAAAAAGATGTCTTCCTTATTGGCCGAGATCATATTGGAATCATTCCACTTTACCAAGGCCATGACGAACATGGAAACTACTATGTCGCTTCTGAAATGAAAGCATTAGTCCCTGTGTGTAAATCTATTAGTGAATTTCCTCCTGGTTGCTATTTTAGCTCGACTGACCCTGAACCTCACCGTTATTACGTTCGAGACTGGAATGAATACCGCTCAGTACAAGACAATATCAGTAATAAAGAAGAACTCACTCAAGCTTTAGAAGCGGCGGTTAAACGTCAATTAATGACGGATGTGCCTTATGGGGTGTTACTATCAGGAGGGCTCGACTCATCGATCACCTCTGCTATTGCTAAACGCTTTGCCGCCATGCGCATTGAAGACGATGAACAATCTGAAGCTTGGTGGCCACAACTTCACTCCTTTGCCATTGGCTTAGAAGGTGCTCCCGACTTAAAAGCAGCACGTGAAGTTGCTGAAAAAATTGGTACAGTTCACCACGAGATGACTTACACCATTCAAGAAGGCCTTGATGCCATTCGCGATGTGATTTATCACATTGAAACCTATGATGTGACGACCATCCGAGCTTCAACACCGATGTTTTTACTAGGTCGTAAAATCAAAGCAATGGGAATTAAAATGGTACTTTCTGGTGAAGGTGCTGATGAAATTTTCGGCGGTTACCTTTACTTCCATAAAGCGCCGAATGCTCAAGAGTTTCACGAGGAAACGGTTCGTAAGTTATTAGCACTCAACTTATTTGACTGCGCACGAGCTAATAAATCTCTAGCGGCTTGGGGGGTCGAAGGACGAGTCCCCTTCTTAGATAAAGAGTTTATTGATGTCGCCATGAGGCTCAACCCAGCAGATAAAATGTGTGGCAACGGTAAAATGGAAAAACATATTTTACGAGAATGTTTCCAACACTATCTTCCTGATTCTATCGCTTGGCGTCAGAAAGAACAGTTCTCAGATGGGGTTGGCTATAACTGGATTGATACCTTAAAAGCAACGGCAGAGGCAAAAATTAGCGATCAGCAAATGGCAACCGCAAAATTCCGTTTCCCCTACAACACACCAACCACAAAAGAAGGGTATGTTTATCGGGAGATTTTTGAAGAGTTATTTCCTTTGGAGTCCGCAGCTCGTTGTGTGCCAGGAGGGCCTTCTGTAGCCTGTTCATCTGCAAAAGCCGTTGAATGGGACGAGTCATTTAAAAACTGCATTGACCCATCAGGTCGAGCCGTCAAAGCCGTTCATAACGAAGCTTACTGAATTACCAAGCCAGCCATAAAGGCGCGATGTCCAAACGGCTTATAATCAGCAGCAAGTGAGTGAAGCTCCAATCATAACGAAACGATGTGATTGGAGCTAACCAACCTATATCCAAACAACTTGGCGTTGCAGGTAGACGGCAAGTGAGGCGATAAGGGTGAACGAGTGTACTCCCCCCGGCAGCTTCAAGTAGGAAGGGTATAGCCGATAGCGCTTAACTATTGAGGATATTTAAGCGCTAGATGCTTATTATCAATACTCATCATAACCGGTTGGTTAATCATTTTTACCAGCATAATAGAACGGGTATCGCCATCAGGCTCTTGATATAACGCTTTCATTCCACAAAATTGCCCGCTTTTTACTTCTATCGCTTGTCCGGCAGAAGGCATTTCTTGTTTGCAATACTCTTTTGCTAAATGATCCAGTTGCTTTAGCTCGTGAACCAATTCATTGGGTAGCGCTTTAGGTTCAGGGCCAAAACGAATAAAATCAACCACACCTCGAGTTGAACGAACTGTGGTAAAGGTCGGCCCTTGCTCATAATCAAAGCACACAAAAACATATGAGGGAAATAACGGCTCAATCACGATTTTTCTTTTATTTCGAATAATTTTTTCCACCTTAATTTGTGGGTAATAGCACTCAACGCCTTGATTCTCAAGATGAGCCTTTGCTCTTGTTTGTTCGCCTCGCTTACAATAAACCAAGTACCAGCATTTCATTTTCTAGCCAACCTATTTTAGTTTTGTTTACCTAAACCTTCTCATCAGAACACAACACAATCAAAAATGGTAAATTTTCCAGGCAGTACCGGTCGCCATCACATGAATCAATCAATAACCCCACTATCCATTCTAAAAATACGATCAAATATGAAATGTTAGTTTTCGCTCTCTTGACGCAATCAAAATCACCTTAAAAAATTATTTATTTCATAAAGATAAGAAAAATAGAGCTAAAATCCAGCAAATCTGCATATTGCAGACATATAAACTTAGCGGTATACGTATTGGTTCATTGTTCACACTGATAACTCACTGATACTAAATTGTTATACGACAGGTTCAGATCGAGTTCAGGATAAAAATAAATAATACATGAATAACCTCTCTCCTTGCAGTCCATTTCTTTCCTTTATCGCGTAAGAGAATCATCCGCAAGTTATTGAGCAATCACAACAGGAAGCCCCATATGTCATCCGACTTGAATATATTCAAGCAACCAAAACCGTTCTATCTGATTTTTTCTATTGAGCTTTGGGAGCGTTTTGGCTTCTATGGTATGCAAGCAATTTTAACCGTCTACATGGTTAAAATCTTAGGCATGAATGAATCCAACTCTTTCGTATTATTCGGTGCTTTTTCTGCATTGGTTTTCGGCTTTGTCGCAGCCGGAGGTTGGATTGGTGATAAAATTATTGGCACCAAACGCGCGATCACTTTAGGCGCAATTATTCTCATGTTTGGCTACCTACTTTTAGGGCTTTCAACGACAAAAGCGCACCTAGGTGGGGAAACGCTCATCTATATCGCGATGGGATTTATTACGGTCGGAAACGGGCTATTTAAAGCCAATCCATCAAGCCTACTTGCCAAAGTATATGACGATAACGATCCTCGATTGGATGGTGCCTTTACCATGTATTACATGGCAATTAACCTCGGTTCTTTCTTCTCTATGATTCTAACTCCGATGGTTGCTGAACGAGCCGGTTATGGGATGGCTTTTGGCGTCAGTGCGATCGGTTTAGCGATTACCGTTGTTAACTTTATTCTGTGTCAAAAGATGCTTAAAAACGTCGGTTCACCCGCTGATCTCCAATCGGTGAATAAAACGCGCTTAAGCTTGGTGGTCATCGGTTCCATAATGATGAGTTTTTTCTGTAGTTATTTATTACAAAACTTGTTCCTAGCACATGCGATTTTAGTCATTGCAGGGCTAATGATCGTGACCTTTTACTTTAAAGAAACATTTTCAATGACTGGGATTGAACGACAAAAAATGTTGGTCGCCTTTGTTCTGATGTTACAAGGCGTGGTGTTCTTTGTACTTTACTTTCAAATGCCAACGTCACTGAACTTTTTTGCTATTCACAATGTTGATCCAAATTTGTTCGGTTTTCATTTTGAACCAGAGCAATTTCAAGCGTTAAACCCTTTTTGGATTATGATCGCCAGCCCAGTATTGGCAATGCTTTATGGTAAATTAGGCGAACGCCTCGCTATGCCATTTAAATTTGCAATAGGCATGGGATTTTGCGCACTCTCATTTTTAGTTCTATCGTGGGGAACCGGATTTGCGAATCATCAAGGCATCATCAGTGCAGACTGGTTAGTTCTGAGCTATGCCTTCCAATCCGTTGGTGAGTTACTGGTTTCAGGGCTTGGTTTAGCCATGGTGGCACAATTGGTTCCACAGCGTATGATGGGCTTTGCGATGGGAATGTGGTTTCTTACTTCAGCAACGGCTGCCGTTATTGCTGGATGGGTTGCGAGTTTAACCTCTGTTCCCGATCAGATTACCAGTGCACATGAATCACTTGCTATCTATGGCGATGTATTTGGAAAAATTGGCTATACCACCGCAGGAATCACACTGATTACCTTCTTAATCGCACCAATGTTGACTAAAATATGTCAAGGCAATGTCGAGGTTGAATTAGCACCTGCCGAAGCATAAACCACAGACTGTCAAATGGTTCAAAAGCCTCTTGGATAAGGCTTTTGAACTATTTATATAGTAAAACTATTTCTATAGTAAAACCATTTCTATGGTAAAACTCTTTCGACGGCCATTATCCACATCGTTGATGGATTAAAGCCGCCATCATCTGAATATGAGCATCCGAATCGTTTAGACACTCGATATAGTTAAAAGCTTCTCCTCCTGACTGAAGAAAAAGATGCTTATTTTCACCTGCTATTTCTTCCAGTGTTTCCAAACAATCAACTGAAAAAGCCGGACAAATAATGTCGATGCGTTTTATTCCTTGTTGAGGCAATTGCTCCATCATTTTATCAGTATAGGGCTGCAACCACTCTTCTTTGCCAAATTGAGATTGATAGGTCATCATGATCTGTTGATCCGTTAATCCGAGTTCTTGCGCCAATAAACGAGTGGTTTGTTGGCAATGTATCGGATAAATATCGCCATTATCAGCATAACGCTTAGGAATACCATGATAAGAGCAGATCAATTTATCGCCTCGACCATTCTGTTGCCAAGCATCACGGACTTTTTCTGCTAACGCTCGGATGTAGAGGGGATGATCATGATAATCTTGAATAAACGTCAGTTCCGGAACAACCACTTGTTGCTTCATCACCTTGGCTAAACCATCAAACACAGCAGCAGTTGTGGTTGCTGAGTACTGGGGATAAAGCGGTAATACAATTATCGAAGAAACACCTTGTTGACATAAAGCCTGCACGCCACGAGCTAGGCTTGGTTCACCATAGGTCATCGCGAGTTCAACCGGAATAGAAAGCTGCTTTTGCAGTTTTTCTTGCTGACGTTTGGCATACACCATCAGTGGCGATCCCTCCTCCATCCAAATGGACTGATAAAGCTTAGCCACTTTCGGAGCGCGCGTTGGAAGAATAATGCCATGTAATAAGGGACACCATAACCAACGGCTTAAGTCCACAACACGCTTATCATGTAAGAATTGACTTAAAAATTGTTTAACGGCTTTTGGCGTTGCCTCTTGTGGTGTTCCTAGGTTTGCCAGTAAAACGCCTAATTGCTTACCATTATGCATAACGTCCATTCCATGTTTACCTTTGTACATCACGACAAAAAGAGTAAAAAAGGCGACCCTAAAGGCCGCCTCGCTCGGTTATATTGGGCAAACGAGCCATTTTATGCGAGTGCTTTTTCGATATCAGCACTGACTTCAGCAACTTGTTTTGTCCCATCAAATTTTAAATATTGCGTGTTACCTGCTGCCGCTTCTTTACCGTAGTAGGCAATAAGCGGAGCGGTTTGTTCATGATAAACCCCTAAACGAGCTCGTACTGTCTCTTCTTTATCATCATCACGTACAACCAAATCTTCACCGGTAATATCATCTTTACCAGCAACTTTAGGTGGGTTGTAAATAACATGGTAAGTACGACCAGAAGCAAGATGCGCACGGCGTCCAGCCATACGCTCAACAATCACATCATCGGCAACATCGAACTCAATCACATAATCAACCTCAATTCCCATCTCTTTCAAACCATCCGCTTGAGGAATGGTACGAGGAAAACCATCAAGCAAAAAACCCTTCTCGCAGTCTGGTTGAGCAATGCGCTCTTTGATGAGGCCCAAGATGATTTCATCAGAGACTAATTGACCCGCATCAATCACTGACTTTGCTTGTTTACCAAGCTCAGTACCCGCTTTGATAGCAGCACGTAACATATCACCAGTAGAGATTTGTGGTATACCATATTTCTCCATAATGAATTGAGCTTGTGTGCCTTTACCTGCACCCGGAGCACCTAGAAGAATGATGCGCATGTTTAATCCTCTTTAAGAAAATAATGTTATACCGAAGCTCACAGTACGATGATAGTACGACGATAAGTTTCGGTATAAGGAGACAAATTTGAATTTGCTTAAGCAAAAAGCATGAAAAATCGAACTGACAAATCTGACTATTCAAGAGACTAATTCTATCATAAAAAACGGTCAAAAACGGAATCTAAGACGAAAGAATACCGAACAAAGCCGTTATTTACATTAAGATTTCCTAAGCCCCTTTACGCAGAAACGGTTAGAAAAAACGCAAGCCAACATCACATTGGCTTGCGTTAATGATCATTATTCCACTTTAGTCAGTAGCTGATTGATAGCGGTGACAAATTGAGTTGGATCTTCCATCGAACCACGCTCGGCCAACATTGCCTGGCCCAATAACACTTCCACCCAACGACCAAAGGCTTGTTCATCGGCCTCATCAGCCATATGTTTCACCATCGCATGTTCTGGGTTAATCTCAAAAATATATTTCACATCAGGCACCGCTTGTCCTGCCGCAGCAAGTAACTTGGCCATTTGTGTCCCCATTTCACCATCATCGGTCACAACCACAGCAGGGGTTGACGCTAATTTAAATGTGGTTCGAACATCCTTCACTCGTGTGCCAAGATAGGCTTTAACTCGCTCAACGACTGACTGGAACTCTTGCTCTGTTTCCTTGTGCTTCTCTTTCTCTGCTTCATCCTCAAACTTACTTAAATCGAGGCCCGCTTTCGTGATAGACTGGAACGATTTACCGTCAAACTCGGTTAAATAATTCATCAGCCACTCATCAATGCGATCAGACATCAACAGAACTTCAATCCCTTTTGACTTAAATTGCTCCAAATGTGGGCTATTTTTCGCTGCAAGGTAACTATCAGCAGTGAGATAATAAATAACTTCCTGCCCTTCTTTCATTCGCTCTACATAGGAAGCTAGACTGATCGTTTGCTCTGAGCTGTCAGTATGAGTCGAGGTAAAGCGTAACAACCCAGCAATTTTTTCACGATTAGCAAAGTCTTCAGCTGGGCCTTCTTTCATCACCAGGCCAAATTCTTTCCAGAAAGTTTGGTATTTATCGCTATCATTATTCGCCAAACGTTCTAACATGGTTAAGACACGCTTAGTACATGCATTACGCAAAGACTGAGTAACTTTATTATCTTGCAAAATCTCACGCGATACATTGAGTGGTAAGTCATTGGAGTCAATCAAACCACGAACAAAACGTAAATACGATGGCATAAATTGTTCTGCATCATCCATAATAAAAACGCGTTGAACATACAATTTTAAGCCATGCTTATGCTCTCGGTTGTATAAATCCCATGGTGCTTTGGCTGGAATATATAGCAAGCTCGTATAATCATTTTTCCCTTCAACTTTGTTATGACTCCAAACTAGCGGATCCGTAAAGTCATGAGAAACATGTTTATAAAACGCGTTATATTCATCATCGCTGATTTCTGATTTCGCACGAGTCCATAACGCTTGGGCTTTGTTAATTTGCTCCCATTTAAACTCACCGGTTTCTTTTCCTTCATCATCACGCTCAGGCGTTTGAATATAAACAGGAATACCAATGTGATCTGAATATTTAGAAATGACATCTCGTAAACGCCACTCCGATAAGAATTCTTTTCCTTCTTCGCGGAGGTGCAATACGATATCTGTACCGCGAGTATTTTTTTCTACTGTTTCAACGCTGTACTCTCCCTCACCTTCAGAATACCACTGAACGGCTTGATCAGCAGGTAATCCAGCAGCTCGGCTGCGTACGGTGACCGCATCAGCGACAATAAATGCGGAATAGAAACCAACACCAAATTGTCCAATTAACTGAGAATCTTTTGATTGTTCTTGAGAAAGCTTTGAGAAAAATTCAGCTGTACCTGATTTTGCAATCGTCCCTAGGTGCTCAATCACATCCTCACGACTCATGCCAATACCATTATCAGATATCGTTAAAGTATTCGCGTCTTTATCAAAAGAAAGTTTCACGCCTAGATCGGCATCACCTTGATAGAGATCTGGATTTGATAAAGCTTGAAAGCGTAGCTTATCGGCTGCGTCTGAAGCATTGGAAATCAGCTCTCGTAGAAAAATTTCTTTATTCGAATACAAAGAGTGAATCATCAAATGCAGTAGTTGTTTTACTTCTGATTGAAAACCACGCGTTTCTTTATTGTTGGTTACTGTTTCGCTCATTTTTGCTCCGTTACATCATATCAAACCCTATCAATAAAGCTGAAAAGGGTAGGAAGAACATCGATTTGCTATTAACATGTGGCTCATGAATGTAAATTCAAGGTCAAAAACCATAAAAACACTGTTTTTTTATTTTTTTTGATTATGCTCTGCTAAGTCTATCGGTCTAAAGACCGTACGAACGCTGTTATTACTGACAAGGTATGTAAATAGAATCAAAAGTTAGAGTAATTCTAAACTGTTTTACAGTCGTGAATTTGCTATAGGGATATGACTGATTCGCTGTTCGATCTCATTTACAGTTCCAAGAGACCCTAATACTAAGTAGGTAAAACCGAACAATGCTCTGCCGTTGTCCGGAAATACCGATTAAAAAAGAAGATCTCATGAGTAAATTCGACACTAAATTCATTCTTGCCAACCGTTTTATTTTCGATCCAACCAGCAACTTATTAGTTGATACGGAAATGGGTGAGGAAGAAATTCGCCTCGGCAGCAACGAAAGTCGCATCCTATTTATGCTGGTTCAACATCCTAATAACGTGATTACTCGTCATGAACTACATAACTATGTATGGCGAGAACAAGGCTTTGAAGTCGACGATTCTAGTTTGACCCAAGCAATTTCGACGCTACGCAAAATGCTGAAGGATTCAACGAAAGCACCACAGTTTATCAAAACGGTGCCTAAACGCGGCTACCAATTGATTGCTCATGTTGACTGTCTCGTATCTGAACCCAACAAAGAAAAATCTAAAACCGCCGAGACATTAACAGAACCAAGCACGATATCATCGAGAGTGGATGAACCCAAAGTCACTCATCACGCCGGTGGCTCAGACACAAAAACGGCCCGCAAAAAATTCCGCTTTGATGTAACCACAACGATTTTACTCATCAGTGCGCTTCTTTTACCGTTGATAACTTATTTACTCACCGCTCCCCCTGCATCGAAATTTCGCCGATTAGCCGTTATTGATGAGGTAACCATCAGTGCACCAGTGAATCATCCTGATCTTTCATCTTGGTTGCCTTCGATTGAAACCTGTGTAAAAAAATATCGCACCATTCATGGTGAAGAGCTCTTTCTCAATCTAAAACAAGTGATTGCGACTGGCGGAGAAAACAACCAATTGATGTTGAATTATATCCATACCACACGATTTTCAGGGAAAAACATCACATTAAGAATTTTTGCCAATACCAACGACACAGAGAAGGTTTGCCAGTGAGGGATATACGCATGATGAAAAAAGTCGCCGCCCTACTCTTTTTAATTTCAGCAATAGCAAGCCTGTGGCTTTATCAACACAGTGAAATTAAACTCGAGAAAATTCTCTGTTCTCGTGAATGGCAATCAAAACTGGTCACATTAATCGAGCACAAATTACCCAACAATGCCGTTGGGCCACTGCATCGGGTCGATGTGGTATCAAATGTCAAATATTTACCGAATGGTAGCTATTTACGAGTATCGACCGTGAAACTGTACTCTGCTGAACAAACCATTGCAGAAAATGTTATTAATATTTCCGAATCGGGACAATGGAATATTAGCAGTAATTATCTGCTTATTTCTCCTACGGAATTTAAGGATATGTCTTCGGCTTATACAAAAGAGTTTACCCCAGAGCAGCTACAACTGATTACCCAATTATTTAAAGTTGATGCTCAACAGAGTCGGCGCATTGATGTAGTTAACGATAAAACCTTACTGCTTACTAGCTTAAGCCATGGTTCAACGGTGCTATTTGGCAATGGATAATTGATGTCAAAGGGGACTTCGCGCCCCTCTGACGTTTAGATCAAATGGATTTGTGCCAAAACGTCTTGCTGAAAGCTGTATACCGTCAAATGTTCTCCTTCCAACAGACCATAGCTAGCAATGCCTTCTTGGCGCGGAAAAGTAACGGATCCGGGATTAAACTGGTAGACTCCCGTTTGTAATTCAGCAAGAGCAATATGAGTATGGCCTTGGACAAACACGTCGCCATGCTGAAGTTGAGGGCGATTGTCTTTTTGATAAAGATGCCCATGGGTTAGAAATAATCGACGACCAGATTCCAGTAACACCCAAGCAAAATCGCTCATCATCGGGAAATCGAACAGCATTTGATCAACTTCACTGTCACAGTTTCCTCTCACCGCAATAATCTGTTGTGCATATTGGTTTAAGCATTCTGCTACCGCTGGTGGGTTATAGCCAGTCGGGACGCGATTTCTTGGGCCATGATTGAGTAAATCACCCAATAAAATTAACGTATTCGCCCTCGATTGAGTAAATGCTTGAATGGTTTTTTCTGTTGCAGGTAATGAACCATGAAGATCTGACGCAATAAATAATTTCATCTGCTACCTCTTAATCGATAATCAAACCATTGTACGTACTTGCAGTGTTCACGTCATCATCATGGCCAACACCGCCACCCCAGTTATCGCTTCACATGGAGAAAGCGATAAATCAATGGTAAAAACTTGAACCCATGAAAGGATACACATAAGCTGATGATTACCCAATAGCCATGGTACTCACCACTGTGCAAGGAGAGCTTTATGAAGATACTGATAACAGGCGCTACAGGGCTTATCGGACGAGAGTTGGTAAAACATCTCATGATCCATGATTTAGTGATTCTAAGCCGAGACATTGATCGAGCCAAACAGCAACTGATCCATGTTCATGCGCAAAGCCTCTCTTTTATTAACAACCTTGATATGCTGAGTAATTTAGATGGTTATCATGCGGTCATTAATTTAGCGGGAGAGCCTATTGCTGATAAACGCTGGACCGAATCACAAAAACAACGTATCTGCCAAAGCCGCTGGTCTATCACAGAAAAATTAGTTGCATTAATTCACGCCAGTACCGCTCCCCCTTCTGTTTTTATCAGCGGCTCTGCCGTGGGTTATTATGGCGATCAACAAGCTCATCCTTTCGATGAGAGCCGCCAAGTACACTCGTCACAATTTCCACATCAAATCTGTGCAAAGTGGGAACAAATTGCTCGAAGAGCACAAACCGAAAGAACACGAGTCTGTCTATTGAGAACCGGAATCGTCCTTTCAACAGACGGCGGAGCGCTAATGAAAATGCTGCTTCCCTACCGTTATGGGCTAGGTGGACCAATAGGCAAAGGCGATCAATACATGCCTTGGATTCATATTATCGATATGGTCAGAGCCATCACTTACTTATTAGAGACAGAACATGCTCACGGCGCTTTTAATCTCTGTGCGCCACATCCTGTCACAAACCGAGTATTCAGCCGATGCTTAGCGTCGACACTGAAACGTCCTCATCTATTGTTCACCCCTAAATGGGCTATACGCTTACTGATGGGCGAAGCAAGCATTCTGCTTTTTGACAGCATCCGATCCAAACCGAAAAAATTGACCGAACTCGGTTTTCAATTCACGTATTCACGACTTGAGCCCGCTCTCAAACAGCTTCTTCAACATCATCATTAATGGATAGGTTATGACCCGATCAATTCTTATTACCGGCTGCTCATCAGGTATTGGTTATATGGCCGCGTTAGAGCTTAAGCAGCGAGGTTATCACGTCATTGCATCTTGCCGTGATCATCATGATGTTCAACGCTTACAAGCACTAGGGCTTACCTGCATTCAGTTAGATTTAGCTGATGAAAGAAGTATTAAATCTGCTGTCAAAATGGCATTAACCCTCTCGAACCATCAACTCTACGCCCTATTTAATAATGGAGCATATGGTCAACCAGGAGCCTTGGAAGATTTACCCACCGAAGCATTACGGGCTCAATTTGAAAGTAATTTTTTTGGATGGCATACATTAACCACACTATTACTGCCCCATTTTCGTCAACAAGGTTATGGCCGAATTATTCAAAATAGCTCTATTTTAGGCTTTGCAGCCATGAAGTATCGAGGCGCTTATAACGCCTCAAAATTTGCCATAGAAGGCTGGACTGACACATTACGCCTAGAGTTGGCCGGTTCAAACATCCACATTAGCTTACTAGAACCTGGGCCGATTAATACTCAATTTAGAGCCAACGCATTACAAGCCTTGACCAACTGGATTAACATCGATTCATCTATTCATCATCAAGCCTATCAACAGCAAATTTCACGTCTCGCGAATGAAAAGTCCAATCATCCATTTGCACTTCCAGCACACGCTTGCCTTGCTCCATTACTCCATGCTTTAGAAGCCAAGCGACCTAAACTTAGGTATCGAATCACCTTTCCGACCAAATTGTTTGCGATTCTCAAACGAGTATTACCAGGCAGAACTCTTGACAAATTGCTCAATAAATCAGCATAAATGGTATTTTGTCATTAATTCGTCATGTTTTTTCGCCATAGTCACCAGTACATTCACAAAGACATTGAGTATCGCCCAATGACATTAAATCAATGGAATTGGCTCGGTGTCATAATTACTTTGGCACTGCTAATTCTTTTTTAACCTTTGCTTACTGCTACTTAGCACCCATCAAAACCTATTCATGGCTTTGATGGGTGCTCTAATACTTAAGGTCTATTGCCCCTAGAAAACGCTAACAATCTTATGTCACACCTTGAGATTTATCGCGCGCTCCCCCATGTTTGGTTTATATACATAGCCATAAGGAATCACCATGCATTCAGCTCATAGTATCGATGTTACTCAACACAATTTCCGCGACGTATTAGCAGACTCGGTGAATCAACCTATTTTATTTTATTTCTGGGCCCCAATGAGTGACGAAAGCGCCCAACTTGTTCCACAATTACAACAACTTGCTCAACAGTATGAAGGCGCATTCCAGTTGGCAACTTTAAACTGTCAAGAAGAGCAACAGATTGCCGCTCAATTTGGCATTCAGGCATTGCCAACTTTAGCTCTATTTGTCAACGGACAGCCAGTTGATGGGTTGAGTGGGTTACAGTCAATCGAAACCATTAAAGAGATGTTAGCCCGCCACTTGCCGAGTCAAGAAGAGCGTACGGCACAACAAGCACTAAAACTGGTCAGCGAACAGCAATATGCGCAAGCCTTACCTCTGCTCATGGCACTTGATGAACAATGGCAAAATAAGGGCGAAATCAAACTGGCTCTAGCCGACTGTTTATTGGCAAATCGACGATTCGATGAAGCAAAAGAACGTTTATCGGCTATCCCTTTGGAATATCAAGATAGCTATTACAAACGGTTAATCGCCCAAGTGGAACTGTACGAACAAGCAGCTGATAGCCCAGAAATTCAAGCACTTGAGACAGCATTGACCGAACAACCAAGCAATGCAAAAATTGCCAATGAGCTTGCCAGTCAATATCACCAAGTACAACGTGATGAAGAAGCCCTTGCTTTGTTATGGCGTTTTCTAAACCGCGATCTGAATACGTTAGACGGCGATATGAAAAAAACATTCATGGATATATTAAATGCATTGGGGCAAAGTAACCCGATCGCTAGTCGTTATCGTCGCCAGTTATACTCATTGCTTTATTAAGCATGCAACTCGATACCCAAACCACTTGGAATTGCAGGTAGGCAGCCAGTGAGCGAGTCCCCCATGAACATAGACAGACTATCCGATTGGGGGCGTTAACGACAAGGAGAGAAATGTCGAGATAACACCCCCCCAGCAACATCAAAAGAGCCAAAAGTGATCCCCACCACTAAAATCAAAGGCTGGGCCGCCTGATTTTATACGAAGCTGATCAATTATCGCTAAGTTGGCTTGCCAGCGACTCAACTCTACTGCACAATTGATATTCAATTATATTAGTATTTTATTTCACTCCACAAGGATACGTCATGGCTATAGACTCCCTTATTACGATCGGCGTATTTGTCGTCGTCGCTGTTGTCTTTATCATTTCTGCAGTAAAAACCGTCCCTCAAGGTAAACACTGGACGGTCGAACGCTTTGGCCGTTATACCCATACATTAAAACCCGGCTTAAATATTATCATTCCATTTGTCGACCGCATCGGCCAAAAAATTAATATGATGGAAAGGGTACTCGACATTCCCGCTCAAGAAGTGATCAGTAAAGATAATGCCAGCGTCGTCATTGATGCGGTCTGCTTTGTGCAAGTCATCGATGCGGC
Organism: Vibrio sp. V30_P3S12P165; assembly: GCF_009904905.1. Lineage (NCBI taxonomy): Bacteria > Pseudomonadati > Pseudomonadota > Gammaproteobacteria > Vibrionales > Vibrionaceae > Vibrio > Vibrio sp. V30_P3S12P165. Next base: position 25,612 of record NZ_WXWH01000046.1, read on the forward strand.
ACGAGCCGCTTATGAAGTGACCGATTTAGAGCACGCTATCCGTAATTTAACATTAACTAACATGCGTACTGTACTCGGCTCAATGGAACTGGACGAAATGCTCAGTCAACGGGATATGATTAATACCAAATTATTATCCATCATTGATCAAGCCACCAATCCATGGGGCATCAAGATCACTCGAATTGAAATCAAAGATGTACAACCCCCCGCCGATCTAACGGCGGCAATGAATGCGCAAATGAAAGCTGAGCGAAATAAACGCGCCGAAGTCTTAGAAGCGGAAGGAATTCGTCAAGCACAAATCTTACGCGCCGAAGGACAAAAACAATCGGAAATATTAAAGGCCGAAGGGGAAAAGCAAGCCGCGATTCTACAAGCTGAAGCTCGTGAACGCGCAGCAGAAGCTGAAGCAAAAGCGACCTCAATGGTCTCTGAAGCGATTGCTAAAGGAGACATGCAAGCGGTTAATTACTTTATTGCTCAAGGGTATACCGAAGCGCTAAAATCAATTGGCCAAGCAGAAAATGGAAAAATTATTATGCTACCGCTGGAAGCCACAGGCCTCATGGGATCAATCGCTGGCATCGCAGAGATGTTTCAGCATTCAGCAGATAAAGGAAATCAAGCTTGATTGACTGGTTAACACAATTCAACTATTGGCACTGGTTAGCATTGGGTTTAGCGTTGCTCACTATCGAATTGCTTGGCACCGCGGGTTACTTTCTTTGGCTAGGGCTCTCCGGATTACTGGTTGGCCTATTAATGCTATTTATTCCCATCGGTTGGCAGTTGCAATGGATGACATTTGCGAGTTTCTCATTAATAACCACTTGGTTATGGTGGCGTCGTCAGTTTAAAACAGATCGCATTAGCGACAGTCAACGCGTTTTAAATCAAAAAGAGAAACAGCTAATTGGCCAACGAATACCAATAACGGATGAGGTAAAAGCTGGTATCGTCACACGAATACAGCTCGCCGATAGTACATGGTCAGCCATCAGTGAAGAGGATATTCATGCCGGTAATATGGCGGAAATTATTGCCCTTGATGGAATTACTCTAAAAATCAAACCCTACCGCGCATCTGGCGCACAACAATAGCCATATCACATTTCAGATTATAACCAAAAAGAAGAAGAGCCGTTACAACGTTACTCTTCTTCTTTTTTAATCAAGGATTGTTATCGTCGTACCGATTACCTTAACTTTTTTTCATGCCACAAGATTTTTGCGCCGCAGGATAGTGATAGAGATTATCTAAAATAGGGCATGCTGGCCCACTATCACCGGGACATTCACTGATCCAAGATTGCAATTGTGCTTTAATCTGCTCAAGTTGTGCTATTTTACTCTCGATATCTTGCACTTTACGCTGCGTTTTTTTCTTAATTTCCGCACTGGTTCGATCTTCTTTTTGTGCAAGTTGTAATAAAGAGGCGCACTCATCTAAACTAAACCCAACTTGCCTAGCGCTAGCGATTAAGCGCAGTTGCGCTAAGTGATGTTCCGAATAATACCGATAGCCATTACTGCCTCGCTCAGCAGCCGCAATCAACCCTTTAAATTCATAGAATCGAATTGATTTAGCACTTAACCCGGTAATTTTTGCCACATCACGAATTTGCATTTTATTCCCATTATTGACTTATTGCCCAAGACAGAAACGCTTTGCGTTCTTCTTCAGATAATGTAAGAAATTGCTCTTTTAGTGTGTGCGAGCCATCTGAAAATTCACTAATGGGCATAATGTCGTTCTTACTATGCTGTTGTTCAGAAAACTGAGACTCAATCGATTGCTTCTTCAACGAGATATTACGTTGAGAATTGAAGCGTATAATTTCTTTTTCATAATCACGAGTAATTCCTGGGCCACGAGGTAATAATTCTTGTTCAACTTTAAGCCCACTGACTGAAGATTGTATAATAAAATGAGGATGTTGGTTAAATGCTTCAGCATCAACCGAGGTAGAAATATCCTCTTTAGGAGATAAATGGATACTTTGATCTTGAGCTTTAAACGTAATAATGACCGGATCAGAATTAAACTTTTCAAACTCACCATTCATCTGACGAACTAGCTTAGAAACCCGAACAACAGACTGATTTAAACCATCATCTAATTTCAGTGTGTTTTTTTTGATCAATCTTAATCCTATAGCCTCACCGTTTACAGCCAATAGCTCGACATCTTTAGATAAATTAACCTGTACAGCTGCAGCGGCAACACCAGAGCAAAGCATACTGATTAGAAACAAAGCACAAGTTCGAAATCGCATTTTAATTCTCCCAAATAAATCGAGCACCCAAACAAAGGTGCTCGAAAAATGACAATATTGTTAACCAGTTCTTACATACTTATTAGAAGTAGTATTCTGCACCGATCAAGAGGTTATTGTCAAAGCCGTCAGCATTGTTCATTTTGTAGTTTCGTAAATCCATGAACAAATAAGTGCTTGGCAGTAAGTAACCCAAACGAGCGTTCACTGCTAAATCTTTAGTATCGGCTTGTTTATTACCGTCTAGTTTCGCATCATTTGTACCAGATACGCCTAATTTATAAACCCAAGAGTTGTTAACATATTGACCTGTCACCGAGTAAGCCATTTGCTCACCATCATTCAGATCATTTTCCATAAATTTAAGTGCACCGGTTAGAGTAAAGTTGTCAAACCCAGCAGTAGCACCGACTAAATAGTATTTAAGACCGCCTTTGGTTTTATTTTCATAAGTATCTTGGTGATACATACCAGCATGAAGGTTTACCGGACCAGCTTGGTATGAGCCAGCTACGTTGATAATTAAACCATCAACTGTTTCTTCCATACCACTCAATGTCACTTGGTAATTAAAGCCGCCAAAAGTCTCGGAATCAAAACGAATAACATTATCTGCACGGTCTTGATAGTTTGCCTGATCTTTTACACGAATATCGTTATTCCAGTCAAATACATTTCCCAAACCTGGGTTAGAGTGTGGCCAGTCAACATAATTATATGCAGCAACAAGTTGACGACCATATTTAATTGAGCCGACACCATCAAAACCTAAACCGAGATAAGTGTCACGAGCACCTAACTGACCTGATTTATCGCTATTATTAGCATCCCCGCCTTCAATCTGCCAAAGCAAATCTGGGCCAAAATCTTCGAACTCAACGACTCCGCGGAAACCAACACGCGATTCGATTGTTGCTGACACTTTATCATCACCTTTATCTGGTGATGCAATGGTTACAAACCCCGCCGCTTGACCATAAAACTGTACCGCTTTGCCATTCAACTCAACCGCGGCATTTGCAGAACTACCAACCGCTGCCATTGCAATGGCCGCACCTAATAGAGTACGTTTAAACATTTTGTCCATGGAAAACTCCTAAAAATAAAGATAGCTGTTTTATTTTTCTCCCCAAAGTTGGCCGCCGAAGGGAGAAAACTTTTGCTGTATGAGCACCCCTTAAAGAGTCTCATCGCTGTTTGTATACACCTTGGTGTATCCATGCCTTAAGACTAACCGCCGCAGATAAAACATCAATCAGAACTTAATTTTTAACTAAAAAAATATGACCGACGGCAAACTTTGGACCAGTAAGTGATCAAGATCTAATTATTTAGACAACCAGACAAAATTAAAATAATTACATTAAATATCAATCATTTAAGTTCAATTGAAAATGAATTAATTGAAGTCGCTCGCATCGATAGAAAAAACAAGGTGACAAAAAACTCAAGCATGAATTGTTAATTTCAGACAAATTGCCCATGAACAACTAAGTTATTTTAAAAACATAAAAAACCCTCAGTAGAGCAACTGAGGGTTTCTATTACTATGAAATTATCGTTATTGGATCAGATTGATTAAATCTTGTTCCGCTAAGATTTCAATCCCTAACTCTTGCGCTTTCAGTAGTTTTGAACCGGCAGCTTCTCCTGCAAATAGAATATCAGTATTTTTAGAAACGCTGCCTGTCACTTTCGCCCCCAACGATTGCAACGCCGCCTTGGCTTCACTGCGTGATAGTTGTGATAACGATCCCGTTAATACGACTGTCTTTCCGGCTAGTGGCTGTGGTTGTCCATCACTTTTCGGCTCGATGATTGGCCAATGAACCCCTAATGCAAGTAGCTCCTCAACCACCCGTTGATTATTTTCTTGACTAAAGAACGCTCGAATATGGCTAGCTACTACCATGCCAACATCTTGCACTTTAATTAATTGATCGACTGAAGCGTGCATAATGGCTTCTAAGTTGTAGAAATGCTGGGCAAGGTTCATCGCTGTCGCTTCCCCCACTTCACGAATGCCAAGCGCATATAAAAAACGAGGCAATGTGGTTTGTTTTGCTTTTTCTAGCGCCTGAGTAATATTTTGTGCAGATTTAGGCCCCATCCGCTCCAGAACAGTTAACTCGCCTGCTCGGAGTTTAAATAGATCAGCGGGCGTCAATACTATATCGCGTTCGACTAACTGCTCAATAACTTTATCACCGAGCCCATCAACATCCATCGCTTTACGCGAGACAAAATGCTTCAATGATTCTTTACGTTGTGCGCGGCAAACTAACCCACCAGTACAGCGGGCAACGGCTTCACCTTCCACTCGTTCAATATCAGAATGGCAAACGGGACAATGCGTGGGAAAAGATATTGCTCTCGCTTCATCAGTCCTTAACTCGAGCACTACCGCAACGATTTGTGGAATCACATCGCCTGCACGACGAATAATCACCGTATCGCCAACCATGACCCCTAATCGCTCAATTTCATCGGCATTATGCAAAGTGGCATTACTCACGGTCACACCACCGACAAATATCGGCTCAAGTTTTGCCACTGGCGTGATCGCTCCTGTCCTTCCGACTTGAAACTCTACCTCATTCAGCCTGGTCATCTCTTCTTGAGCGGGGAACTTATAGGCAATTGCCCAGCGAGGCGCTCGCGCAACAAATCCTAACCGCTCTTGCAAAAGAACATCATCAACCTTGATCACCACACCATCAATTTCATAAGGTAATTCACTGCGTCGTTCCACGATATCTTGATAGTATTGTTTGACTTGGGCTAAATTCTCAACCCGTTTTGCTTCGGGGCTGATGGGTAATCCCCATTGTTTTAGTTGTAAAAAACGCTCATAGTGGCTGTCCGCTAACGCTCCTCCCTCAACAACCCCAACACTATACGCATAAAAAGCCAATGGTCTGGTTGCGGTAATACGAGAGTCTAGCTGACGTAAACTTCCTGCTGCTGCATTGCGCGGGTTAACAAAAACTTTTTGACCTTTTTTCAATGCTTGCGCGTTCATTTGCTCAAACCCCGCTTTCGGCATAAAAACTTCACCACGGACTTCTATCCGTTTTGGCCAACCAGTACCGCGCAATTTTAAGGGAATCGATTTGATGGTTCGAACATTTTCAGTAATGTTTTCACCTGTTGTACCATCACCACGAGTGGCAGCTTGTACCAATACACCATCGACATAAAGTAAGCTTACAGCCAGCCCATCTAACTTAGGCTCACAACAAAATGAAGCCTGTTTCGCTCCGGCCACACGCTCACCCATACGACGATAAAAACTGTCTAATTCCGCATCTTCAAAGGCGTTATCAAGCGATAGCATCGGAAGCTCGTGCACAACGGGCTCAAACCCTAATAGCGGTGCACCGCCCACTCGTTGACTGGGTGAGTCTGCCGTCACCCATTGCGGGTGTTGAGCTTCAAGCTCTAATAGCTCTCGCATGAGTCTATCGTATTCCGCATCAGGAATGGTTGGTGCATCTTCTACGTAATAACGTATGGCATGCTCGTGCAGAATTTGCCGTAACTCTTGTAATCTTTGCTCTACGTGTTGCATCGTTATTCTCTCGAATCAAGAAAAAAGGCTCCGACTAGGAGCCTTTGATTGACTAGTAATCAGTTAAACCTGTTTGGCTTTAAACGCTTGGATCTGTTTACGGTAGCCAGATAGACGATCAGGCGTCATCAGATTTCGTGCATCATCCAATACATTGGCCCCCAAATCATCCGCAATTTGCTGAGCCGTTTTGAGCATTAACTTAAAGTTTTGCTCAGGATCACCAAAGCAAGGCAGCGTCATAAAAAAGGAAATACCTTTGGTCGCAAATTCAGCAGGGTCATCATGCTTGAGTGTTCCTGGCTGCATCATATTCGCAACGCTGAACAAAACCTTTCCTGTGCCAGATAAATCAGCATGACGATGATAAATGTCCATTTCGCCATACAATAAACCGTTTTGTTGCAAACTCTCAAATAACTTGGTTCCAATAAATGGTTCTGAGCCAGCGCAATGAACGTTGAGGACAACCACTTGTAGCTCTTCTTCCTTTGGCTGCTCGACAGCCGCCGTTTCAACAGGCCCAAATTCGCTGGAAGAAGAGTTGTCTAAATTAGGATCTGGTTCGGTTTGTGCTAAAGTTATTTGCTCATCAACGTCATCAGAAAGACGCACAGGAGTGACAGGGATATCTAACTCATAATCAGCGATCAAAGGATCAATATCATGACCAGATAAGCCAAAATCAGGTTCTTTTCTTTCTTTAGGAACAACATCATCCTGCGCGGATTCGGAGGCCATATCGTCATGTCGTTCAACCGCAATGCGACTAAGAGGTTTATCACCAAACTTAGACTTCCCTTCTTTTTTACTAGTCCAAAGACCATGAAATAGCAAAGCGGCTATCGCTAGCGCGCCAACAATTATGAGTACGAATCGCAATTCCTGCATTTTAAACTCTCAGTTTCTCGGTGTTGATGTTCTGAGCTCTAACGCCTATGACGCACGTTTACCAAGGTAGATATATCAGTTTAGTGGGCTACTTTACCAAAATTCCCCCCTACTTTAGAACAACTTAATGTTAGAAGTTGCGTCGATACGCTAATTTTTCTTCGCGGATCGCTCCGTTACGTTGAAGATATACGTTAATATGCGATTTCGTTTATCAGGGGATTGACTATGCCTATCACATCACAACATTCAGGTTTTGGCTATTTCACTGAAGGTTTCAAACTCGCTTTTTCACCCGGTATTCGGCGGTTTGTGCTATTGCCCCTTGTGGCGAATCTACTGCTCGTGGGTGGAGCCATGTATTATTTATTGACTCATCTCGATGGTTGGATTAATCAATGGCTCGACGGGCTACCGGATTTTTTATCTTGGCTGAGTTATTTACTCTGGCCTGTGCTAGCCTTGACTATCTTGGCCACGTTTTCCTATTTTTTCAGTACATTAGCTAATTTTATTGCCGCTCCTTTCAACGGTTTGCTCGCCGAAAAAGTCGAACAAAAAATTACTGGTGTAGCCGCCAGTGAGATGAGTATTTGGGCCTTGATTAAAGATACCCCACGAATTTTGCTAAGAGAATGCCGAAAAATGGCCTATATGCTCCCGAAAGCCATCGGGTTATTTCTGTTACTGCTGATCCCTGCATTAGGACAAACCATAGGCCCACTACTATGGTTTATTTTTACCGCATGGATACTCTCGATCCAATATTGTGACTACCCCTTTGATAACCACAAAATCGATTTCAATACCATGCGAAACAGTTTGAAACAAAAACAAAGCAAAGCCTATGGGTTTGGTATGATCATCTCAATGCTTACTGCTGTTCCCATTGTTAACCTTTTTATTATGCCTGTCGCCGTCTGTGGCGCGACGGTAATGTGGGTGCATGAATTTAAAGCCGAATATAAGCGGTAACGGCTCAATACCGTTAAATCTTTAATAAGTTATAACTTTTTAGTCCTTTTACCTTCTTTCAGCAAACTCTATTCTGAGACGGTATTGACTAATTATCTCAACGCACCACACGCTAAATCTGCGTAATGAAGGAATATCACCATGAGCAAAATTTACGAAGACAACTCACTAACTATTGGTAATACACCACTTGTTCGTTTAAATAAGGTGAGCAAAGGTAACGTATTGGTAAAAATTGAAGCCCGCAACCCAAGCTTTAGCGTGAAATGCCGTATTGGTGCAAACATGATATGGGAGGCAGAAAAGCAAGGTAAACTAAAAGCAGGCATAGAGCTGGTTGAACCTACCAGTGGTAATACTGGCATCGCTCTTGCCTTTGTTGCTGCAGCACGTGGCTATCAATTAACGTTAACCATGCCAGAGTCGATGAGCCTAGAACGTCGCAAGTTATTAAAAGCGCTCGGTGCCAACCTTGAACTCACCGAAGCGGCAAAAGGGATGAAAGGGGCGATTGCCAAAGCGGAAGAAATTGTAGCAAGCAACCCTGATAAATACTTACTGCTGCAACAATTCGATAACCCAGCCAACCCCGCGATCCATGAAAAAACCACTGGGCCTGAAATTTGGGATGCCACCGATGGCCAAGTTGATGTATTTGTCGCCGGAGTTGGTACTGGCGGTACACTCACTGGAACCAGCCGCTATATAAAAGGCGAAAAAGGAAAAGCCATTGTATCGGTTGCCGTAGAACCCGCCGAATCTCCTGTCATTACTCAAGCTTTAGCTGGTGAAGAAATCAAACCGGCACCACATAAAATTCAAGGGATTGGTGCCGGGTTTATTCCCGGCAACCTCGACTTAACACTGATAGATCGGGTTGAAACGGTCACATCCGATCAAGCCATTGACATGGCTCGTCGCCTTATGGAAGAAGAAGGTATCTTAGCTGGCATTTCTTCAGGCGCGGCGGTCGTTGCGGCTAATAGACTTGCAGAACTTCCTGAATTTGAAGGAAAAACCATCGTTGCTCTTCTACCAAGTTCGGCTGAACGTTACCTTAGCACTGCGCTATTTTCGGGTATTTTCACTGAAAAAGAAAACCAACAATAATATGTGGTGAAATCAAATTTTCGTTTAAAAATGCCCCGTACTGGGGCTTTTTTGTTGATCCTTGCCCCACCTTTGGTAATATCGGGGTGTTTTATTTTTAGCTTCAAAATAAAGAAGCCAACTAGATTAGAATCAAGGGTTACCATTCGCTTTGACGAATAAAAACTGTTGATTGTTTTAGACGAGGATAAGCTCTAACACGAAAATACGTTGACTGCGCTAGCAGAAATGATCGGTTAAGGTTAAGCTTATGCAAGTTAACAACTTACAAAAACTAAATTAATTGGGGTATAAAACATGTACGAGAAGCAAGTAGAAATCACGGCAGAAAACGGCCTTCACACTCGTCCAGCAGCACAATTTGTTAAAGAAGCAAAAGCTTTTGATGCAGACATCACCGTAAGTTCAAACGGTAAAAGTGCGAGTGCCAAAAGCCTATTCAAACTTCAAACGCTAGGCCTAGTAAAAGGTACTGTTGTGACTATTTCTGCAGAGGGTCCTCAAGCTAAAGAAGCGGTTGACCACCTAGTTGCACTCATGGATCAGCTTCACTAATAAGCATTTCCTATTGGAAAATCCAAGCCATTTTGTCTTCAACAAAATGGCTTTATTGGAAATATGTCCGAGAATAGGCTACATATTATCGTTAGCACTAACGTCCATTTTCTCCCGTTTACAGTTGACCAATTTAAGGTAAGGCTATGATTTCAGGCATCCTAGCATCTCCTGGTATTGCTATAGGTAAAGCATTACTACTTCAAGAAGATGAAATTGTCCTAAACACAAACACCATTTCAGACGCTCAAGTTGATTCAGAAATTCAACGCTTCTATGACGCTCGTAAAAAATCAGCGGCTCAGCTTGAAGTAATCAAACAAAAAGCGCTGGAAACTTTTGGTGAAGAAAAAGAAGCCATCTTTGAAGGCCACATCATGTTGCTTGAAGATGAAGAGCTAGAAGAAGAAATTTTAGCGCTCATCAAAAACGACAAACTTTCTGCTGATAACGCTATTTACACAGTGATCGAAGAACAAGCAACCGCGCTTGAATCTCTTGATGATGAATACCTAAAAGAACGCGCAACTGATATCCGTGATATTGGTTCTCGTTTTGTAAAAAATGCACTTGGTATTCATATTGTATCTATTAGTGATATCGACGAAAAAGTCATTCTGGTTGCTTACGATCTAACGCCATCTGAAACGGCACAAATCAACCTTGATTACGTGCTTGGCTTTGCCTGTGATATTGGGGGGCGCACCTCACATACATCAATTATGGCTCGCTCCTTAGAGCTGCCAGCCATTGTTGGTACTAACAACATCACCAAACAAGTAAAAAATGGTGACACGTTAGTTCTAGATGCGATCAATAACCAAATTTTTGTCAACCCAACAGAAGCTGAGCTTGAGCAGGCAAAACAAGTTCAACAAGCTTTCCTAGCGGAAAAAGAAGAGTTGGCAAAGCTGAAAGATTTACCCGCGGAAACGCTTGACGGCCATCGTGTAGAAGTGTGCGGTAATATTGGCACCGTGAAAGACTGTGACGGTATCATCCGTAATGGTGGCGAAGGTGTCGGCCTTTATCGTACCGAATTCCTATTTATGGATCGCGATGCTCTGCCTACCGAAGAAGAACAATATCAAGCCTATAAAGAAGTCGCTGAAGCGATGGATGGGCAATCTGTTATTATTCGTACCATGGATATTGGCGGCGATAAAGATCTTCCATACATGGACCTGCCAAAAGAAATGAACCCCTTCTTAGGCTGGCGCGCAGTCCGTATCAGTTTAGATCGCCGTGAAATTTTACGTGACCAATTACGTGGTGTTTTACGAGCATCCGCACACGGTAAATTGCGTATCATGTTTCCGATGATCATATCAGTTGAAGAAATTCGAGCCCTAAAAGAAGCGATTGAAGAATATAAAGCGGAACTTCGTCGCGAAGGGTTAGCGTTTGATGAAAACATCGAAATTGGTGTGATGGTAGAAACCCCTGCTGCTGCAGCGATTGCTCATCATTTAGCAAAAGAAGTGTCTTTCTTTTCTATCGGTACCAACGATTTAACGCAGTACACACTCGCGGTTGATCGCGGTAACGAAATGATTTCTCACCTCTATAATCCACTGTCACCGGCAGTATTAACGGTCATCAAACAAGTGATTGATGCCTCCCATGCAGAGGGCAAATGGACCGGTATGTGTGGTGAGCTTGCTGGCGATGAGCGTGCAACGCTGTTATTGTTAGGTATGGGCTTAGACGAGTTTTCTATGAGTGGCATTTCTATCCCTAAAGTGAAGAAAGTCATCCGTAACTCGAACTTTGCCGAAGTAAAAGCAATGGCACAGAAAGCATTATCTCTACCAACTGCGGCAGAAATTGAAGCTTGCGTTGAAAAATTCATCGCAGAGAAGTGCCAATAAGAAAAATCTCCCCTACAATAGGTGATGATGAGCAAACTCCTTGAAGGATATAAAAATAGTCGTCTATTGTTTGGGATTGGTATACTATACTTCAATAAAATAAATTTAAACGTTAGGAGCATGACACAATGGGTCTGTTTGACAAACTTAAGAAGCTAGTCTCTGACGACAGCGCTGACGCAGGTGCAATCGACATTATTGCACCTCTCTCTGGTGAAATTGTAAACATTGAAGACGTGCCAGATGTCGTGTTTGCCGAGAAAATCGTTGGTGATGGTATTGCGATTAAACCAGCAGGTAACAAAATGGTTGCCCCTGTAAATGGTACTATCGGTAAAATCTTTGAAACTAACCATGCTTTCTCTATTGAATCGGATGATGGCGTTGAGTTATTTGTTCACTTCGGTATCGATACCGTAGAGCTAAAAGGCGAAGGTTTCAAACGTATTGCTGAAGAAGGTCAAGCGGTAAAAGTCGGCGACACCATCATCGAATTCGATCTTGCTCTACTCGAAGAGAAAGCGAAATCGACATTGACTCCTGTTGTTATTTCTAACATGGATGAAATTAAAGAGCTTAGCAAATTGTCTGGCTCGGTAACCGTAGGTGAAACACCTGTACTTCGTGTAACCAAGTAATTCAATACGATATCTTGACTGGAACGCTGCCCTTACCCGGCAGCGTTTTTTATTTTGAGATTGTTACCATTAGTTATTTAAACCCAACCTAAAGTCCAAGCGCATACCGTAAAATCTGTGTTTTAATCGGCCCTGAATGCTCCGCTCCTTTTAACACCATATTGCGTATCAGTTTTAATGGAAGCGAATGATTGCTGAAGGTTTTATAAAATAGATCCATGCTCGTTTGCATTAATAAGTTATCCGAACGACGTTTGCGTTCGTAACATTGAAACCGTTCCTCTGTCAGCTTTTGCTCTCCTTGTGTCACAGCCAATAAAGCGGCAACATCTTTGAAACCTAAATTAACCCCTTGCCCCGCCAAAGGATTAATCGTATGAGCTGCATCCCCAATAAGAACACATCTTTGCTTAACATAACGCTGGGCATGACGACGAGTTAATGGAAACGCCCCTCGTTGAATCACGGAGATCTTGCCCAGTTCAGAAGGAAAATGACTGACTATTTCATCACCTAACTGCTGATCACTCAAGTTCATAAGCTGCTTGATTCGTCTCGGCGAATCATACCAAACTAATGAAGCTTGCTGGCCTTGCAGCGGTAAAAATGAGCGAGGGCCTGAAGGAAAAAACTGTTGCCAGGTAATATCTTGTTGCGGTTTTTCTGTCTGCACATTAATCAACATGCAATGTTGACGATAATCCCACGCGGTCACTCCGATGTGGGCAAATGAACGAACCTGAGAGTTGGCTCCGTCCGCACCTATAATCCACTCGCCTGCCAGCGTTGTGCCCGACTGTAAGGTAACTAGGTGTGCACCGGTTGCTTGATACTGGATATTACTCAGTTTATCTGGACAAAAAACGGTCAACTCAGGACAATGGCTAAACTGTTCCCAAATGGCTAATTGGATCACTCGATTTTCAACCATAAACCCTAATTGGGCTAAACCTAAACTTTCACTAGTAAAACGAGTTCGACACGCTGAATGTTCCCACGTTTCTAAGCGGCGGTAAGGACAAACTCGTTTTTGCTTCACCCCTTCCCATGCTCCCAACGTATCGAGTAACGCAACGGAGGTGTGCGAAATAGCTGAAATTCGAACATCCATCGGCTGCTCTGGACAGAACAGCACTGGAGCCTCCCCTTCAACCAGAGCAACTCGTCGCCCCTGTTTAGCAAGGCCTAATGCTGCTGCTGCACCTACCATTCCCCCACCAATTACAATCACATCAAACGGGTTCATCTTCGCCACTTTAGGTTAATTTTACTTGTAACCCATTGTACGTGTTAAGGCTTTTTTTGCGAATATATTTCACTAAAAACCTTGCTGTTAGTAAGGAAAAAACTAAGTACTGACAAATGGTTAGCAGAGATTTTTGTCTATCACTAGTCAGTCACAAACGAAAGCAGTACAATACGCCGCTACCGCTGAGATGGCGGATTCCTATTTGAACGAATTATTGAACGAGCGAAAGTGAGATGAGTAAGAAACTGCTAATAAAAACCTGGGGCTGCCAGATGAACGAATACGATTCATCCAAAATGGCCGATCTGCTTAATGCAGCAAATGGCTATGAGTTAACGGAAGAGCCAGAGGAAGCAGACGTCCTACTACTAAATACCTGTTCGATCCGTGAAAAAGCGCAAGAAAAAGTTTTCCACCAGCTTGGCCGCTGGAAAACATTAAAAGATAAAAAGCCAAATGTAGTGATTGGCGTAGGTGGCTGCGTCGCGACCCAAGAAGGGGATCATATCCGTGAGCGTGCACCTTTTGTGGATGTTATTTTTGGGCCGCAGACCCTACACCGTTTGCCTGAAATGATCAGACAATCTCAATCGACCGAAGCCCCAGTGATGGATATTTCTTTTCCTGAAATTGAAAAATTTGACAGTTTGCCAGAACCTCGTGCAGAAGGGCCAACCGCCTTTGTTTCGATCATGGAAGGCTGCTCTAAATACTGTACATACTGCGTTGTGCCTTATACGCGTGGTGAGGAAGTTAGCCGTCCAATGGATGACGTGTTGTATGAAATTGCCCAACTAGCAGAACAAGGGGTTCGTGAAGTGAACCTGCTCGGACAAAACGTCAATGCCTATCGTGGCCCCATGCACGATGGCACCATTTGTTCATTCGCTGAATTACTACGTTTAGTCGCCTCAATTGATGGTATTGACCGCATTCGCTTTACGACCAGTCATCCATTAGAGTTTACAGATGACATCATCGCCGTCTATGAAGATACACCAGAGCTCGTCAGCTTCCTACATCTTCCAGTACAAAGTGGCAGTGATCGCATCTTAACCATGATGAAACGCCCACATACCGCGATTGAGTATAAATCGATCATTCGTAAACTACGTAAAGCTCGTCCTGATATTCAAATCAGCTCCGACTTTATCGTCGGCTTCCCTGGTGAATCGGATAAAGATTTCCAAGACACTATGAAGCTCATTCGTGAGGTTGATTTTGACATGAGCTTTAGCTTTATTTTTTCTCCTCGACCAGGAACTCCGGCCGCAGACTACCCATGCGACCTGTCTGAAGAGACCAAAAAAGCACGACTGTACGAATTACAGCAACAGATCAACAGTCAAGCGATGCGTTACTCGCGCCTAATGCTGGGCACTGAACAGCGCATCTTAGTTGAAGGTCCATCAAAGAAAAGCCTGATGGAATTGCGTGGTCGTACTGAAAATAACCGCGTCGTTAACTTTGAAGGGCCAGCTGAACTTATCGGCCAGTTTGTTGATGTAAAAATTGTCGATGTGTTCCCAAATTCCTTACGTGGGGAACTGGTGCGTACCGAACAAGAAATGAACCTTCGCGTCCTGATTTCTCCATCACAAATGATGGCTAAAACTCGTCGTGAAGATGAGCTAGGTGTGGCTACTTTCACCCCATAAACCTTGATGAACTTTAATGCCAAAATCACTTGGCGTTGCCGATAGGTGATAAGCATGCCCCATGAACATAGCACTGACCATGTGATTGGGGCGATTGAGCTTAGTGGCAACTTTAAGATCACAGGGATCTCGCTCGGAGAAAGGAGTACTCACGCTTAGTTACTAAAATCAGCGCAGCTGATTTTACCACCAAACTAGCACATAGTGTCATTGTATGCCCGTCATCATCGGGCACCATTCAATGACTGATTGAGAGGCCAATTTGAGCAATAAAGTCGTAACCTTAGAAATTAATCTTGAACCTTCTGATAACCACCGCCTAGCCAGTTTATGTGGCCCTTTCGACGATAATATCAAACAGCTAGAGCGTCGATTAGGGGTGGAGATCAATCACCGTAGTAATCTGTTTACCGTTGTTGGTAAAGCTCACACAGCTTCTGCTGCGATAGATCTCCTCAAAACTCTTTATGTTGATACTGCGCCGGTTCGTGGCCAAATTCCTGATATTGACCCTGAGCAGCTGCACCTTGCGATTAAAGAGGCTGGGGTTTTAGAGCAACATCAGGCATCCGCTATCACTCATGGTAAAGAGGTGTTGATCAAGACTAAAAAAGGGGTAATCAAACCTCGCACACCAAATCAAGCTCAATATTTAGTCAACATGGTCACCCACGATATCAGTTTTGGTATTGGCCCAGCCGGAACAGGAAAAACCTATTTAGCCGTCGCTGCAGCCGTTGATGCGCTAGAAAGGCAAGAAATCCGCCGCATTCTACTCACTCGCCCTGCCGTTGAGGCTGGAGAGAAATTAGGTTTTTTACCTGGAGATCTCAGCCAAAAAGTCGATCCTTATTTACGTCCGTTGTATGACGCGCTATTTGAAATGTTGGGATTTGAGCGCGTAGAAAAACTCATTGAACGCAATGTCATTGAAGTTGCTCCGCTGGCTTATATGCGTGGTCGTACACTCAATGATGCCTTTATCATCCTTGATGAAAGCCAAAATACAACCGTGGAACAAATGAAAATGTTCCTCACCCGAATTGGCTTTAATTCTCGTGCAGTTATTACTGGCGATGTCACCCAAATTGACTTACCCAGAGGGGCGCGTTCAGGACTACGTCATGCGATTGAAGTGCTCAGCGAAGTTGATGAAATTAGCTTTAACTTTTTTCAATCAGACGATGTGGTTCGCCATCCCGTTGTGGCACGTATTGTTAACGCCTATGAAAAATGGGAAGCACAAGATCAAAAAGAACGTAAAGCTTATGAACAACGCCGACGTGAAGAGCGAGACGCTAAATTGGAAAAAACCAGTCCCACCTCGCCCCAATCAACGCCTGAGGAATCAAATCAATCATGAGTATTGAATTGGATTTACAAATTGCAGTTGAAAATGAACAAAACTTACCGAGTTTTGAGGATTTTTCAAACTGGCTTACCGCGGCAATCACGCCTTTCCAGCACCAAGCAGAGGTGACGATTCGAATCGTTGACCAAGCAGAGAGTCATCAGCTAAATTTAGACTATCGCGGCAAAGATAAACCAACCAATGTGCTCTCTTTCCCTTTTGAGGCACCACCAGAGGTCGAGCTCGATCTCTTAGGGGATTTGGTAATTTGTCAACCCGTTGTCGAACAAGAAGCCATTGAACAAGAAAAACCATTAATGGCCCACTGGGCGCATATGGTTGTACATGGTAGCCTTCATCTGCTAGGTTATGACCATATCGATGATCAAGATGCTGATGAAATGGAAGCGCTTGAAACCGAAATCATGCAAAAAATGGGGTTTAACGACCCTTATTTAGCGGAGAAAAACTAAGCGGTGGATTGGATCACTGACGTCCCCATCGGCTTAATGTGAGCTATCACACATCTGATAGCGTTATCAATAAGAGACACAATGAACGACGATAATTCGCCCCATTCTACTGAAGGAAAAAAAGAAAAATCTGAAGGTCCGAGTAGAAAGTCCTTTTTTGAACGCCTAGGTCAACTCTTTCAGGGTGAGCCCAAAGATCGCCAAGAGTTAGTGGATGTGATCCGAGACTCTGAAGTGAATGACCTCATCGACCATGACACTCGAGATATGCTTGAGGGAGTGATGGAAATTGCAGAGATGCGAGTTCGAGATATTATGATTCCTCGCTCACAAATGGTGACCGTTGAACGTAACGACAACTTGGACTCTCTGGTCGCTTTAATCACAGATGCCCAGCACTCTCGCTACCCAGTGATTAGTGAAGATAAAGATCATGTCGAAGGCATTCTATTAGCGAAGGACTTACTCAAATACTTAGGCTCAAATAGCGCACCGTTTGACATCGAACAAGTCATTCGACCCGCAGTGGTGGTTCCAGAAAGTAAACGCGTTGATCGTCTACTGAAAGAGTTCCGCGAGGAACGTTACCATATGGCGATTGTCGTCGATGAATTTGGCGGCGTCTCTGGCCTTGTGACTATTGAGGATATTCTAGAAGAAATCGTTGGTGATATTGAAGACGAATTTGATGATGAAGAACAACTCGATATTCGCAAATTAAGTAAGCATACTTATGCGGTCAAAGCCCTGACTACCATTGAGTCGTTTAATGATACCTTTGGTACACAATTCAGTGATGAAGAAGTCGATACTGTCGGTGGTTTAGTCATGACCGCATTCGGTCACTTACCTTCTCGTGGTGAAGTCATTGAAATTGGCCATTACAGCTTTAAAGTGACCGCTGCAGATAGCCGTCGAGTGGTTCAGTTGCAAGTGACAATTCCTGATTTTGAAACGCTACCGGAAACTCAGGAAGAGTAAAAAAGTGCCCACCTTGCTCAGCCAAACTTCTGGCTGAGCTGATTACTTAAGAAAGTTACCGTTGATGAAAAATTGTATTCATCGCCTAATACGGCCTCTGATGGCCTTATCTATCGGCGCACTCACCACCTTAGCTTTTGCACCTTATCAAGTCTGGCCACTCGCTATTCTTAGCCCATGCCTCTTACTAATACTGCTTCATCATCGTTCAGCAAAACAAGCAGCGCTGATTGGTTATTGTTGGGGCTTAGGGCAATTTGGCTTTGGGATCAGTTGGGTACACATTAGTATCGATACATTTGGCGGATTACCCAAAATCGCCAGCTTCTCTCTGATGTTACTGCTGGTCGGGTATTTATCCATCTATAGTGCGCTCTTTAGTTGGACACTGAATCGCTTTTTCCCTCGCACTCATTGGGTTAAGTTTTTACTCACCGCTCCTGTCCTTTGGTTACTCTGCGATTGGCTTCGAGGCTGGATAATGACCGGCTTTCCTTGGTTATGGCTCGGCTATAGTCAAATAGATAGTCCATTGGCTTATTTTGCCCCGATCGGAGGGGTGGAGCTGATTACTTGGGTTGTCATTATAAGTGCAAGTTCTCTGAGTTATTCATTTCTGAATCGCTCATGGCTAGCTTTGTTGCTCCCTTTGATATTCTTTGTGAGCGCTTTAGCCCTTCAGAAGCACTCCTGGGTCACGCCTGAACCGGAAAGAACCATCACAGTGGCTATCGTTCAAGGTAATGTTCCACAATCACTCAAGTGGCATCCCAACCAACGTTGGCCAACCATTATGAAATATACCGATCTGAGTCGTGAAAATTGGGATGCTGATATTATTATTTGGCCAGAAGCCGCCATCCCGGCTTTTGAAGGAGAAATTGGTTCATTTCTTAGCAACTTAGATTCCGCTGCACAAATGAACCAGAGCGCAGTCATCACCGGCATCTTAAACCATGATCAGCAGGGGCATTATTTTAATAGTATTTTAGCGTTAGGTGAGACAGAACATGCAGAATATCGCTACGATGTCACTCAACGCTATCACAAACATCACTTGCTGCCATTTGGTGAGTTTGTGCCCTTCGAAGCATGGCTAAGACCTCTTGCGCCGCTGTTTAATCTCCCGATGTCTTCGTTTAGCCGAGGGGATTATATTCAACCCAATATCATCGCTAAGGGATTCGCCTTTGCCCCAGCCCTCTGTTACGAAATTATTTTCAACGAACAGCTAAGAGCCAACGTCACCGAGCAAACCGATTTTTTACTCACACTCTCTAATGACGCTTGGTTTGGGCGCTCGAATGGGCCACTGCAACACATGGAAATTGCTCGAATGCGAGCTTTAGAGTTGGGTAGGCCCTTAATACGTTCGACCAATAATGGGGTCACGGCCATCACCGATCAATACGGTAAAATCACCCACCAACTGGCGCAATTTGAAACTGGCGTCCTCAAAGCAAAAATCACCCCCACTCGAGGACAAACTCCTTATCATCAATGGGGAAGCTGGCCGCTCTATATGTGGTGTGGATTAAGTTTGGCAATCAGCCTTGGGATGAATCGTCGCCGCTCAATCCATCGCCCCTAGAATGATAAATTCAAGGGGTGACCTTACTCATGGCTGTAAAGGCTGACGACTAAATTGAGTGTTACCACAATGCCTGCAGGGCATAATTTCCGTTGGATGATTATACTCCACTTTATGAGCACAATTTTCGCAAACTAACACCCCCAAACCAATCATCTCACCAGAATGATAAAGGCCTTGATGTTGCAAATCTTGAAATAGTTCCACCCATTCCACTTTAGTTTTATCCGTGATGTCCAACAACCCTTGCCATAGGGTATTCGCTATCATTAAATAAAATGGCCCGTTTTTACTTTGCTCATACTCTGCAGCAAAAGCTTTTAAATCGGCTTTTACATACGCTGAAATTAACGCTAATTCGTCTTTGGTTAAATCATTAGCGGCGGCAACCACTTTGCCGGATGTTTCGATAATACGGTCTACTTCTTGTGGGCTTTGTTTGAGGGTTTCAACCACGTCTTCCAATAACGCCTCATAGCCTGCTGTCTCTTTTCGCATAAGTCACCTCCATCAAAACCGATTGGCTATTGTTGTGCTGGGCTGCTTTAGGTATTCTATGTTGATCTATAAGTACCTGTTCGAACCGAACTCACAAATTCCAAGATAACCGGATGTCATCGATGCAAGAACAATATAACCCGCAAGATATTGAACAGAAAGTTCAACAGCACTGGGATAACAACCAAACCTTTGTGGTAAGTGAAGACCCAAATAAAGAAAAATTCTACTGTCTTTCTATGTTTCCTTATCCAAGTGGTCGACTGCACATGGGGCATGTGCGTAACTACACGATCGGTGATGTGATCTCTCGCTTCCAACGTTTACAAGGTAAAAACGTCATGCAACCGATTGGTTGGGATGCGTTTGGCTTGCCCGCCGAAAATGCGGCCGTTAAAAATAAAACGGCACCAGCACCTTGGACGTATGAAAATATTGAATACATGAAAAACCAACTCAAATTACTGGGTTTAGGTTATGACTGGAGCCGTGAATTCGCGACTTGCCGTCCTGAATACTATCGCTGGGAACAAGAGTTTTTCACCAAACTGTACGAAAAAGGTCTGGTTTATAAAAAAACCTCATCAGTAAACTGGTGTCCTAATGACCAAACCGTACTCGCTAACGAACAAGTAGAAGACGGCTGCTGCTGGCGTTGTGATACGCCTGTTGAGCAAAAAGAGATCCCGCAATGGTTTATTAAGATCACCGCCTACGCGCAAGAATTGCTCGATGATTTAGATAACCTTGACGGCTGGCCTGAAATGGTTAAAACCATGCAGCGCAACTGGATCGGACGCTCTGAAGGGGTAGAACTGAGCTTCCAAGTTAAAGGCCAAGATCAGGATTTGGAAGTCTATACCACCCGTCCAGATACCTTAATGGGCGTTACCTATGTCGGTATTGCTGCGGGTCATCCTTTGGCAATACAGGCGGCGGCGAATAACCCTAAACTGGCAGCATTTATTGATGAGTGTAAAAACACCAAAGTTGCCGAAGCCGAACTCGCGACAATGGAGAAAAAAGGCATGGCGACCGGCCTGACGGCTATCCATCCTTTAAATGGCCGTGAAGTGCCTATCTATGTCGCCAACTTCGTACTAATGCACTATGGGACTGGGGCGGTAATGGCGGTTCCGGCACACGACCAACGCGATTACGAATTTGCCACCAAATACGGCTTAGATATCATTCCCGTCATTAAACCTGAAGATGGCAGCGAGTTAGATATTAGCCAGCAAGCTTATACAGAAAAAGGCGTACTATTTGATTCTGGTGAATTCGACGGGCTAACTTTCCAAGCGGCTTTTGATGCCATTTCAGCAAAACTCGAAACGCTAGGTAAAGGTAAAAAGACCGTTAACTTCCGTCTACGTGACTGGGGCGTTTCTCGTCAGCGTTATTGGGGAGCCCCTATCCCAATGGTCACCACTGAAGATGGTCAAGTTCATCCTGTTCCTGCCGATCAGTTACCCGTTATCTTACCTGAAGATGTCACCATGGATGGTGTAACCAGTCCGATAAAAGCGGATACAACTTGGGCTGAAACGACATTTAATGGTCAACCCGCCCTACGTGAAACCGATACCTTTGATACCTTTATGGAATCGTCTTGGTATTATGCACGTTACTGCTCACCACAAGCGGATGATATTTTAGACCCAGCCAAAGCCAACTACTGGCTACCGGTTGATCAATACATCGGTGGTATTGAACACGCTTGTATGCATCTACTCTACTCACGCTTTTTCCATAAACTATTGCGTGATGCTGGTTATGTCACCTCAGACGAACCGTTCAAACAGCTTCTTTGCCAAGGCATGGTGCTGGCTGACGCTTTCTATTATAGCAATGAGAAAGGCACCAAAGAGTGGATTTCCCCGACTGAGGTCAAAGTGGAGCGTGACGGAAAAGGTCGCATTATTTCAGCGGTGGATAATCAAGGTCGCCCCGTTGAACACTCAGGCATGATCAAAATGTCTAAGTCAAAAAATAACGGCATTGACCCGCAAGAGATGGTCGATAAATATGGCGCTGATACGGTACGCCTATTTATGATGTTTGCTTCGCCTGCCGATATGACATTGGAGTGGCAAGAGTCTGGTGTTGAAGGGGCGAACCGCTTCCTAAGACGAGTATGGAAGCTCGTCGCTGAACATACTGCGAAAGGTGCTGCGGTTGCGGTACAAAGCGATGCATTAAATGCCGACCAAAAAGCACTGCGTCGTGATGTGCATAAAACCATTGCTAAAGTGACTGATGATATTGCTCGTCGTCAAACATTTAATACAGCGATTGCTGCGATTATGGAGCTGATGAATAAACTCACTAAAGCCCCACAAGAGTCTGAACAAGATCGAGCCATTATCGATGAAGCTGCTAAAGCAATCACCGTAATGCTTTACCCTATCGCGCCACACATCTGTTTTGAAATGTGGCAAGCGCTCGGCGAAGTGGACATTGACCAAGCAACCTGGCCAACTTACGACGAAGCCGCATTAGTTGAAGATCAAAAACTGATTGTTCTGCAAGTAAATGGTAAATTACGTGGAAAATTGACGGTTGCCGCCGATGCCAGCAAGGAACAAGTTGAAGCATTAGGTTTACAGGATGAAAATGTTAAGAAGTTTACCGACGGTTTAACCATCCGCAAAGTCATCTATGTCCCCGGTAAGTTACTCAACCTTGTCGCGAACTAATTAGGCTAATGATGGTCTGTAAACAGGGTATGCATACCCTGTTTACTTATCTCAGCCTATCCCAACGGGTAAGTTAAGATAAGTAAATTCACTCATGAGAATCATCGCCCCATGTGTTTTAAATTTTCGTCAATACCAACATTACTATTACTTCTAACGACGCTGCTCCTGTCGGGTTGTGGGTTTCAATTACGTGGGGATTATGATATCCCAGAAAAACTCAATACCATGTCTTTGACTAGTTACGATCAATTCAGTACTTTCACACGGATTGTGAAAGATCAGCTACGCATGAATGAAATCGAATTAGTCGCACCTTCCGCAGACGTCCCTAATTTGCACTTAGTCAATGAAAGTACCAGTGAACGAACGCTGTCTCTTTATCAAAACACTCGAGCAGCAGAAAAAGAGCTGACATTTATCGCCTCATACCGGGTTACAATTCCCGAACTGGGAATAAAAACCTTTTCCACTAGCGTCACTCGTAGTTACTTAGATAACCCGTTAACCGCATTAGCGAAATCGGTAGAAAGGGAATTGATCGTTGATGAAATGCGTAAGCTGGCTGCCAGCCAAATTATTCGTCAGATGGCACGGCTTAAAATTGCCATTCAAACTGGAGATATTGACAAAGCCGAGACACTTTCCACCTCTGAAGACTCCATAAATAGCGAGCCAAAAATGGATCATTCAAATGCTATCAGATCCAAATAATCGAGTGTCAGTATGAAAGTGTACGCCGATAAACTTCCTGAGACCTTAAGTCGGAGCCTAGCCCCTCTCTATCTCGTGCTAGGCAATGAGCCATTACTGATTCAAGAAGCACGAGTAGCGATAGAACATAAAGCCAGAGAACTAGGTTTCGAAGAAAAATACCAATTTACCGCCGATAGTAACCTTGATTGGAATGAAGTCTATGATCGCTGCCAGTCAATGAGCCTTTTTTCCAGTCGGCAATTAATTGAAATTGATATTCCTGACAGTGGCATGAATGCCGCAACTGGGAAAACACTCAGCACATTAGCGCAACACTTGAATCAAGATATTCTGCTGGTTGTGGTCGGCAATAAGCTCACCAAAGCACAAGAAACAAGTCACTGGTTTAAAACCCTCAGCAACCTAGGTTGTTGGGTGAACTGCTTGACGCCTGACTTATCTCGCTTGCCTCAGTTTGTGATGACCCGTTGTAAAATGTTAGGGTTACAGCCAGACGTTGAAGCCGTCCAAATGCTCGCTCAATGGCACGAAGGTAATCTGCTTGCCTTGGCACAAAGTTTAGAAAAGCTAACCTTACTCTACCCTGATGGTCGCTTGACCTTAGTTCGCTTAGAAGAATCACTCAGTCGCCATAATCATTTTACGGCCTTTCATTGGGTGGACGCCTTATTAGAAGGTAAAGCAAACCGAGCACAGCGGATTCTACGTCAACTGGCATCGGAAGATATTGAAGCGATCATTTTAATTCGCACCATTCAAAAAGAAATATTTCAACTGCTACACATGCGCCAAGCGATAAAGACTCAACCGATCGCTAGAGTCTTTGAACAATACCGTATTTGGCAAAATAAACGTCCACTGTATTCTGCCGCTTTACAGCGCTTATCCGGTCATCACTTACGCCATTTATTACAATTGCTGACCTGTATCGAACAACAAGCGAAAACCCAATATAGCCAATCCATTTGGCCATTATTACAACAACTGAGTTTAGAATTCTGTTTACCCGAAGCAAACTTATCTTTACCAAACTAAAACCGTGGTATACTGTTGCGCTTTTTAATAACCAAATATCAAGATTCAGAGGATACCCCCTTGCTACGCAACGATTTGACCCATTTTCTGGCTAATAAAGCTGATGACATGAAAGCTGTTGATATTGTTACCCTTGATGTACAAGGCAAATCAAGTATCACCGACTACATGATCATCTGTACCGGAACATCAAAACGCCATGTTGCCTCAATTGCAGAACATGTAGCCAATGAAGTAAAAAAAATTGGCATGCAACCACTTGGGGTGGATGGAGAAAATGAAGGTGAATGGGTCGTGTTAGACATGGGAAGCACTATGTTACATGTCATGCAAGAGGAGCCTCGTGCCTTATACCAGCTAGAAAAGCTTTGGGGTTAAGAGTGAAACTTCAATTGATCGCGGTTGGGACTAAGATGCCTACATGGATCGAAGAGGGGTTTCAAGAGTATCGCCGTCGCTTTCCTCATGATATGCCACTAGAATTAATCGAAATATCTGCAGGGAAACGAGGAAAAAATGCTGACATCGCTCGTATTTTACAAAAGGAAGGACAAGCTATGTTGGCCGCCGTTCCTAAAGGTAATCGGATTATCACCTTAGATATTCCCGGTAAACGTTGGGACACCGAACAACTAGCAGAGCAATTAGAAAGCTGGAAATTAGACGGGCGTGATGTCTCTATCCTGATTGGGGGGCCTGAAGGTTTAGCGCCAGCTTGTAAAGCGGCAGCGGATCAAAGCTGGTCACTGTCTCCTTTAACCTTACCTCATCCTCTTGTTCGGGTCGTGATGGCTGAAAGCCTATATCGGGCATGGAGTATCACCGCGAATCATCCTTATCATAGAGAATAAAGAGCGATGAGACGTAAGCGCAGTCCAATTAGAGATTACCAAGCCGAAGCTCGATTGTTCCGCCATCGAGCAATCGTCGCTTTTATTGGGATTATCGTCGCCATAGGCATCTTGATTACTAACCTATACACGATTCAGGTCAAACAGTATCAAGACTATAAAACACGCTCTAACGATAATCGTATAAAAGTGGTACCTATAGCACCAAATCGCGGTTTAATTTATGACCGCCACGGTCACTTACTGGCAGAAAACCGACCTGTTTTTAACTTGGAAATTATTCCCGAGCAAGTGACAGATATGGAAGATACGCTTGCTCGCTTACAAGAAATACTCACCATCCCGGAAGATCGAATCACCGCGTTTGAAAAAGATCGCCAACGAACACGCCGATTCAACGCGATTCCGCTGCTCACTCAATTAACTCAAGAAGAAGTCGCTAAGTTTTCTGTTCAACAACATAAGTTTCCGGGGGTCTCGGTCAGCGCGAGCCTTAAACGTTTTTATCCATATGGCGAGGTACTCACTCACGTTATTGGTTATGTTTCACGTATCAATGACCGAGATTTAGAGCGACTAGAACGAGAAGATAAAGCGGCCAATTATCAAGCCACTCGAGATATTGGTAAACTGGGTATTGAACGCTATTACGAAGATTTACTGCATGGGACGGCTGGTTATCAAGAAGTTGAAGTAAACAGCCGCGGTCGGATCATCCGAACCCTAAAATATGTTCCACCAACTCCGGGTAAGGATATTGTTCTCAACCTCGATATCAAGTTACAGTTATTTGTTCATAAACTGTTAGATGGACGACGAGGCTCTGCCATTGTACTTGATCCTAAAGACAATGGAGTGTTAGCGATGGTCTCTAGTCCAAGCTATGATCCCAATGCCTTTGTGCACGGCATCTCGTCACACGATTACAATCAACTGCTCAATAATATTAATCGTCCGCTCGTCAATCGAGCCACTATCGGTATTTACCCCCCCGGCTCAACCGTCAAACCGTTTATTGCCGTCGCAGCACTGAACGATAAAATTATAACCCCCAATACCACACGGAATGACCCCGGATACTGGCGAATTCCCAACTCCAACACTCGCCCATTTCGAGATTGGTTACGTTGGGGGCATGGTAGAGTCGATATTATCAAAGCATTAGAAGAGTCGGTCGATACATTCTTCTACCAAATTGCCTATGATATGGGAATCGATAGCTTATCAAACTGGATGATGCGCTTTGGTTTTGGGGATTATACTGGTATCGATATCTATGAAGAAAGCAAAGCCAATATGCCAACCCGTGAGTGGAAAATGGCACGTCATAAAACACCTTGGTACCAAGGCGATACCATTCCAGTGGGTATTGGTCAAGGCTATTGGACAGCAACACCGATGCAGTTAGCCAAAGCCACCTCGGTAGTTGCCAATAAGGGAAAAGTCATTGCGCCTCACTTGCTACGCTCAACCATCAATAATGGTGAACCTTTTTCAACCCAAAAAGAAACTGAATATGTCACCTATCCAGCGATTAATGAAGTTCCAGAAAAATACTGGGACATGGCAATAGAAGGCATGTATTTAGTCAACCACGGGAAACGCGGTACCGCGCGCCGAGCATTCAAAGGATTAAAATACAAAAGTGCCGGTAAATCAGGTACAGCTCAAGTGTTCGGTTTGGCAGAGGGCCAAGAGTACAACGCCGAAGAACTCTCAGAACACCTACGTGACCATGCACTATTTACAGGGTTTGCCCCTATCGAGAACCCCGAATTGGTCGTTACCCTTGTACTAGAAAATGCAGGAGGGGGATCAAGTAATGGTGGCCCCCCTGTTAGACAAATTTTCGATCACGTAATCTTGGCAGAAAAAGAGGGCAAACAATGAAGATGGATCCTGCCACTGGCCGAAATCGTGCTTTTTTTGAGAAACTACACATTGATCTTCCACTCTTACTTGGCTTATTAGTTTTAATGTTATTTGGGCTTGTTGTCATGTACAGCGCCAGTGGCCAAAGCCTTGCCATGATGGATCGTCAAGCCATGCGGATGGGGATGGCACTGTTAATCATGGTTGGGCTAGCTCAAATCTCTCCTCGTAACTATGAACGTCTAGCTCCACTGCTCTTTTTTGTTGGAGCCTTATTACTGCTGGGAGTGTTATTTTTTGGTGAAATATCAAAAGGCGCTCAACGTTGGCTAAACTTAGGATTCGTACGCTTTCAACCGTCTGAATTACTAAAATTGGCGGTTCCACTGATGGTGGCACGCTATATTGGTAACCGTCCTATTCCGGCCGATCTAAAGACCTTAACGGTCTCGCTATTCATGGTATTCGTTCCCACTATTTTAATTGCTAAACAGCCGGATTTGGGCACCGCGATTCTCATTGCCGCCTCTGGGATTTTTGTCATTTTCTTAGCTGGAATCAGTTGGAAAATCATTGCAGCCGCCAGCATTGGAGTCGGTGCATTTGTCCCAGTATTATGGTTTTTCTTGATGCATGAATACCAAAAAACTCGTGTTCGAACTCTATTTAATCCAGAGTCCGATCCATTGGGAGCTGGCTACCATATTATCCAAAGTAAAATAGCAATCGGATCTGGAGGAATTTCCGGAAAAGGCTGGTTGCACGGCACCCAATCTAACCTTGAGTTTTTACCTGAACGCCATACTGATTTTATTTTCGCCGTCATTGCCGAAGAGTGGGGAATGATCGGAACGCTTGCCCTACTCTCAGTCTATCTATTCGTTATTGGACGAGGCTTATATCTTGCCAGCAACGCACAAACAGCCTTTGGCCGGATGATGGCGGGAAGTATTGTGCTCAGCTTTTTTGTATATGTATTCGTTAATATTGGTATGGTCAGTGGGATCTTGCCTGTGGTGGGGGTTCCACTCCCTCTGATTAGTTATGGTGGCACATCAATGGTGACACTGATGGCCGGATTCGGTATTTTGATGTCTATTCATACCCACCGAAAAGCATTTTCGAAGGCAAACTGATACTGATGAAATTACTGACTCTGCTGTTAACGCTAAGCGCCTTGACCTTCCTTTCGGGCTGCAGTAGCTCCTCATCAAATGGACGCTATTCAATAAATGATGATATCGCCCCAAATGTACCACTTTCACTCGAGCATATTGAGGATGCGACACCACAATATGAACCATATAGTTTGGGAGGGAATCGAGATTACACATTGCGAGGAAAAAACTACCAAATCATCCGAGACACAGAAGGATTTGTTGAAACAGGGCAAGCCTCTTGGTATGGCAAAAAATTCCATGGCCATTTAACCTCTAATGGCGAAATTTATGACATGTACTCCATGAGTGCCGCACATAAAACCTTGCCGCTACCGTCTTATGTCAAAGTTACGAATGTTGAGAATGGTAAAAGCACCATTGTTCGCGTGAATGATCGCGGGCCGTTCCATGATGGTCGAATTATAGATTTAAGCTATGCCGCTGCCTATAAATTAGGCGTTTTACAAACGGGGACCGCTCAGGTTGAAATTAGCGTCATCAATAAACAAAAACCCGCTTTAACACCGCTAAAATCTCAACAACATGATTACGTCATTCAGGTTGCCGCCTCTCAACACGAGCAAAATATACGAACTTTAGCAGAAAAAATAGGTCAAACGCTAAGCGTGCCAAGCTTTGTGGATCATGAAAATCAACACTATCGAATATTTTTAGGTCCATTTACTGACTATAACTTGACGCAACAAACCTTAGAACGAGTAAAATCACTCGGTTATCAAACCGCCTTTATTCGGAAAAATCTCACGCAATAGTCACCGTTCAACACGAGAATCACCGCCATGCTGGCCTGATTTATCTAGCGGTTTCTGTTAGGATACTGGACAACTAACCAATCAGTTTTGCATTCACTATGAAAAAAAATACTTTACACATTATTTTGGCGTCTTCTATTGCGCTCTCTGCGACTGCCGTGTTCGCATCACCGGTTGTTATTCCTGATGCACCACAAATTGCAGCGAAAGGCTACGTTTTGATGGATTATCATTCAGGAAAAGTTCTGGCTGAAAAAGAGATGAACACAAAATTATCGCCAGCCAGCTTAACCAAAATGATGACCAGTTATGTGATTGGTCAAGAGCTAAAGCGAGGTAATATTTCACTCAATGATGATGTTGTGATTAGCCGCAATGCTTGGGCTAAAAATTACCCAGACTCATCGAAAATGTTCATTGAAGTGGGCACAACCGTTAAAGTTAGCGATTTGAATAAAGGGATTATTATTCAGTCCGGCAATGATGCGTGTGTTGCGATGGCAGAACATATTGCTGGATCAGAAGATGCCTTTGTTGATTTAATGAACGCTTGGGCAGAATCACTGAAAATGAGCAATACTCATTTTGCTAACGTACATGGATTAGATCACGATAACCTCTACTCTACTCCTTATGATATGGCACTATTAGGCCAAGCTCTAATTCGAGACGTGCCCAATGAATACGCGCTCTATTCTGAACAAAAATTCACTTATAATGGCATTACTCAATACAACCGTAACGGGTTGCTATGGGATAAAAGCATGAATGTGGACGGCATCAAAACCGGTCATACTTCTAATGCAGGCTATAGCCTTGTCAGCTCTGCCACCGAAGGAAAAATGCGTTTAATTGCAGTCGTTATGGGCACTAAAGATATCAATGCGCGCAAAGCAGAAAGTAAAAAACTGCTCAGTTATGGCTTCCGCTTCTTTGAAACCGTTGCACCACATAAAGCAGGCGAAACCTTTGTCGATGAAACCATTTGGATGGGCGATAAATCGACCGTATCACTCGGTGTAAACGAA
The DNA here is from genome assembly GCF_009904905.1 of Vibrio sp. V30_P3S12P165. Classification (NCBI taxonomy): domain Bacteria; kingdom Pseudomonadati; phylum Pseudomonadota; class Gammaproteobacteria; order Vibrionales; family Vibrionaceae; genus Vibrio; species Vibrio sp. V30_P3S12P165. The sequence goes on from NZ_WXWH01000046.1 coordinate 55,438, forward strand.
GATACTTATGTGACTCTTCCTCGTGGGCAAGCAAAAGATTTAAGCGCTAGCTTTGTGCTTGAAAAAGAATTAAAAGCCCCAATTAATAAAGGCGACGTCGTAGGTACGCTTTACTATCAATTACAAGGAAAGGATGTCGCTCAATACTCATTAATAGCCCTAGAAGACGTCAAAGAAGGCGGCTTATTTAGCCGTCTTTGGGATTATATTGTGTTGCTATTTAAAGGGCTTTTCTAAACAAGTGTCAATGATAGATGAACGGTTAGCAGTAAATCCCCTCCGTTCATCTCTCTTGCCTAAACTTGAGTTCTTGATTGATTAACTGTACTATTCGCCACCATTTAATTTGATGCCAAACTTGGAGTCTCTACGATGATGACAATAAACTCTGATGCAAAACTGAAAGATCTACTAGAGTTTCCTTGCTCCTTTACCTATAAAGTAATGGGTCATGCGAAACCTGAGCTACCAGAGTTGGTCCTTGAAGTGATTCAACGCCATGCTCCAGGTGATTATAGCCCACGAATCAAACCCAGTGGCAAAGGAAATTATCATTCTGTCTCTGTTACCATTACAGCCACCTCTATCGAACAAGTTGAGACACTCTATCAAGAGCTCGGCAATATCGACATCGTGCGCATGGTACTATAAAACATTGCTATCAATTATTTTTAAATAAAATCAATTATTTTTTAAAGCAGCCTAAGGCTGCTTTTTCTTATTTATCATAAAGTTAAAATAACCCTACAGAATATAATGTTAAAAAAGCCAGCCAGATGAGTAGTTCAAATGACCTAACAGGTTTATAATCAAAAAACTTTATATATTATGAATGGGCAATCGCAATGGACAATCAACTTGTTATCAGACAATTGGGACGGCAAGATTACTTTCCCGTTTGGCAAGCGATGCACCAGTTCACCAATCAGCGAGATGCAACAACTCGCGATGAAGTTTGGTTCGTTGAACATAATCCAGTGTTCACCCAAGGCCAAGCCGGAAAACCTGAGCACCTTCTCAATCCTGGCGATATTCCGATTGTACAAAGTGATCGCGGCGGCCAAGTCACCTATCATGGGCCTGGCCAACTTGTCGCTTATGTCCTTATTAATCTAAGACGCAAACATCTAGGCGTACGAGATCTGGTTAACCATATTGAACACTTAGTCATTGATACGCTAAATACCTACCACATTGACGCGCATGCTCGAGCTGACGCTCCCGGTGTGTATGTCGCAGAGAAAAAAATTTGTTCTCTCGGTTTACGTATTCGTAAAGGCTGTTCATTTCATGGCTTAGCCCTCAATGTCAATATGGACCTATCTCCTTTCTTACGGATTAACCCCTGTGGTTATCAAGGAATGGAAATGACACAGGTTTCTGACATAGCTGGCCCTCATCGTATTGAGGATGTTGAACAAAATATGATCCAAGAGCTTGTCCGTATATTCGGTTATCAACAAGTCGAATTTAGCACTGAAGCACCTTTGACAGGTAAAATAGCATGAGCAAACCAATTCAAATGGAAAGAGGCGTTAAGTACCGTGACGCCGATAAAATGGCCTTAATTCCAGTTAAGACAATGCCCACCGAGCAGCATGAAGTTTTACGTAAACCGGCATGGATGAAAATTAAATTACCGGCGGATAGCCAACGTATCCAAGATATCAAAGCAGCAATGCGTAAGAATAATCTTCACTCCGTGTGTGAAGAAGCTTCTTGCCCAAACCTCGCAGAATGTTTCAATCACGGCACTGCAACCTTTATGATTCTTGGCGCGATTTGTACTCGTCGCTGCCCCTTCTGTGATGTTGCCCATGGCCGCCCCATCGCGCCCGATAGTGAAGAACCCCAAAAACTGGCCCAAACCATCCATGACATGAAACTCAAATATGTGGTGATCACCTCCGTTGATCGTGATGATTTACGTGATGGAGGAGCCCAGCATTTTGCCGATTGTAACCGGGAGATCCGAGCACTCAACCCAGGCATTCGAATAGAAACACTAGTACCCGATTTTCGGGGTCGCATGGATATCGCTTTAGATAAACTCAATGATAATCCACCCGATGTTTTTAACCATAACCTTGAAACCGCCCCTCGTTTGTATCGTAAAGCTCGCCCCGGAGCAAACTACAAGTGGTCACTTGAACTGTTGAAAAAATTTAAAGAAAGACACCCAGATGTCCCAACTAAATCAGGCTTAATGATGGGGCTTGGGGAAACCAAAGAAGAGATCATTGAAGTACTCAAAGACTTGCGTGCACACGGTGTCACCATGTTAACGCTAGGCCAATATCTAGCCCCCAGTCGCCACCACTTACCGGTTGAACGCTACGTCCCACCTGAAGAGTTTGATGAGCTAAAAGAAATCGCCCTTGAGCTTGGCTTTACCCATGCTGCTTGCGGGCCATTTGTACGCTCTTCCTACCATGCTGATTTGCAAGCGAAAGGCATGGAAGTTAAATAGATTCATCTGAATAGCAGAAAAGTCGACAAAATGTCGACTTTTTTATTAAACTAAACAAATACATCAATAATAATGATTAGCTTGGGCAAACAGAACATCGCTATCTAGACAATAAGGATCATGCTAATGAATAAAGTCGGCTTTCTTGCTTTACTAGCCGTAGCAGTGACTGCTGGGTGTAGCTCTAATACCCAACAAGATAATTTTCGTGAAGCCTCTTTTGAGCTGTGTAATACCGAAGTGAATATCTATTCGGTCAGTGATGATGGTCGAGTACGTATTGTCTGCGCCGATGGCTCTAAGTTTGCTCTACAAAGTGAAAAGACATTAAACACCATGCGAGATATCAACATTGATTATTGTGATGGTGAAGGGTTAGGTAAATTTAGCGAAAGTAGTAAGTACTATCTTTTTCAATGCAAGTCAGGCACCTTGCTAAGCATTTCAAAATAGTATCGCCAATGATTGACTCATTCGTCTATAAATAAGGCCCGCCAATGCGGGCCTTATTTTCCAATAAAACCACTAGCCGTTATGCGTACACAGGTAAGCGCTTACAAATCGCTAAGACTTTCTGTTTCGTCGCTTCAATGACGGCAGGATCGTTGATGTTATCTAAGACATCACACATCCAGTTCGCCAAATCTTTCGCATCTTGCTCCGTAAAACCACGGCGAGTAATCGCTGGGCTACCAACACGGATACCAGACGTAACAAATGGGCTACGAGGATCGTTAGGTACCGAGTTTTTATTGACGGTAATATTCGCGGCACCTAGCGCAGCGTCAGCATCTTTACCGGTAATATCTTTATCAATCAGATCGACCAAAAATAGATGGTTTTCAGTACCATTGGATACAATTTTATAACCACGAGCTTGGAACTGGCTCACCATCGCTTTAGCATTTTGTACCACACGAGTTTGATAAGCTTTAAATTCAGGCTCCATCGCTTCTTTAAATGCCACCGCTTTAGCCGCGATTACGTGCATTAGAGGGCCACCTTGACCACCAGGGAATACCGCTGAGTTGAGTTTTTTATACAACTCTTCGCCTGCGTTTGACAAAATCAAACCACCGCGCGGCCCCGCTAACGTTTTGTGCGTTGTTGTGGTGACAACATGTGCATAGGGTACTGGTGTTGGATAAACCCCTGCAGCCACCAAACCAGCAATGTGAGCCATGTCGACAAATAAATACGCATCAATTTTATCCGCAATTTCACGCATCCGTTTCCAATCAACGATTTGTGAGTAAGCAGAGAAACCACCAATGATCATTTTAGGTTTATGCTCAATCGCAAGGGCTTCCATTTCGTCATAGTTAATCTGACCGCTCTCATCAATGCCATAAGGAATAATGTTGTAAAGCTTGCCAGAGAAGTTTACCGGGGAGCCGTGAGTTAAATGACCACCGTGCGCTAAACTCATCCCCAGAACCGTGTCGCCTGGGTTAAGCAGTGCCATATACACGGCACTGTTTGCCTGTGAACCTGAGTGCGGCTGAACGTTCGCATATTCACAGCCAAATAGCTGACAAGCGCGATCAATCGCTAATGCTTCTGCTTTATCAACGTATTCACAGCCACCATAATAGCGTTTACCGGGGTAACCTTCTGCGTATTTGTTGGTTAATTGAGAACCTTGCGCTTCCATAACCCGTGGGCTAGTGTAGTTTTCTGAAGCAATAAGCTCGATGTGTTCTTCTTGGCGAAGGGTTTCTTCTTGAATTGCTGCGAATAGCTCCGCATCGTAATCAGCGATATTCATATCACGCTTAAGCATCTGTATCTCCTGACTCAGATTTATCTGAAATTAGCTAAAAACCACACAATGACCCAAACGCAAACGTTTTCGTCACCCTAATGGGGCGTATTCTACCTAATTTGTTCTTTAGCATAAAGCCCAAATCACACAAAATATCATGCAGTTTTTTCATAATGACGGACAAGTTTTTTCATCTTATCGCTTGGGAAAAGCGCACCACTTGTCGAAGTGTCAATTTTACGCTTTACACGCTGTAAAGCGCCAGTGACATAGGTGTACCTTAATTTTGTTCCGCTTGCTACCGAAAATAATGAGTTTTCATTAGTATACCGGATTACTGGTCTAAATAGACCGAATAAGTCGATTTCCCTTCTCACCAACCGACTACGACTTATTTATACATTTTGGCTGATCATCGTCCTCGTTCAAGTCGGACAAGGAAAGACCACCAGCCACTATACTCAAACTGAAAAAATAGGGAACATATTGGTCAATATGGAAAAACATACCCATAAAGAAGATATTATCGCGATGTTAACTGGCACCTTTTTAGTCGCTCAAGGCGTTTTTTTTCTTCAAGCTGGAGAGCTGCTTACTGGAGGAACCGCCGGGCTCGCATTGCTCTTGACCCATTTGCTACCTTGGTCATTCGGCGTTCTTTACTTTATCGCCAATAGCCCATTTTATCTGTTGGCTTGGCGTCGTTTTGGCCGTCGATTTGCTTTAAATAGTGTGATATGTGGTGCTTTGGTCTCTCTCTTCGCCGATCACTTATCGCTATTTATTTCACTCAACACTGTAAATCCCTTTTATTGTGCTTTGGCAGGAGGTTTGCTGATGGGCTTGGGTATGCTGATTCTTTTCCGCCACCGTGCAAGCCTGGGCGGGTTTAATGTGCTTTGCCTATATATTCAAGATCGATATGCTATTTCTGTCGGTAAAACACAAATGGCCATTGATGGGATCATTTTGGCCAGCTCATTATTGCTTGTCTCACCGATTACGATCCTGCTTTCGATTTTTGGGGCATTGATTCTTAATATTGTATTGGCAATGAATCATAAACCCACTCGCTATAAAGTGACTTACCAACCTTAATTCGAAGCCCTCTAGCAGATCTTAAGCCGACGAACATGGTCGGCTCAAGATTTATCATTATCAGCCATTAATGGCTCGCTCTACCTTTCACATCATGGCTTAACGCTTTGTTAAGTTCAGATTCTACATAACCAGGAGAACGAGTCGCTTGAGACAGTAGCCGATACATGGCGGGCACCACAAACAGGGTCACAAACGAAGCAAACCCCATACCGAAGAAAATCACCGTCCCCACCGATACTCGACTTTCATACCCAGCCCCCGTGGAAAGAATCAGTGGAACAGAACCAGCTAAGGTGGTGAATGCGGTCATCAAAATTGGCCTTAAACGGCGTGCAGACGCATCAATAATAGCCTGTTCGAATTCATAACCACGATCTCGCAGTTGGTTGGCAAACTCAACGATGAGAATGCCGTTTTTGGTCACCATACCAATCAGCATAATCATGCCAATCTGACTATAGATATTCAGCCCCTGCTCCATGACAAACAATCCGATGAAACCACCAAACACGCCCATTGGTACGGTAAACATCACCACCAGAGGATTGATAAAACTTTCAAACTGGGCAGCCAATACCAGATAGGCAACAAGCAGTGCTAATGCAAAAACCACCACAACACTCGATTGATTCTCTTTAAAATCTTTCGATTCGCCTGAATAACTAACGGTAATATCACTGGGCAATAGCTTTATCGCTTTTTGATCTAGAAAGTCCAAAGCTTGGCCTAACGTATACCCTTCGACTAAGTTAGCCGTAATGGTGATTGCTTTTTGCTTATTATAATGGGAAAGCCGAATGGGTGATGCAACCTCTTCAATCTGAGTGATCGTGTCAAGCGTGACTAAATCTCCAGATGAGGTTCTCATATAAATTTGGCTAAGATCGGCGACATTATTAAAGCTATTTTCATCGCCACGTAAGTAGACATCATACTCTTCACCCCGCTCAACAAATGTGGTGACTTTTTTCCCTCCTAACATCACTTCCAATGTTTCGGATAATTCTTGCACGCTAATGCCCAACTGTGCAGCTCGTTGTCGATCAACCGACACCACTAATTCAGGCGTTTTTTCCGAATAATTACTGTCGACTCCAGTCATCATGCCGGAGTTGGTTGCTTCTTGCTGCAACTGCTCTGCCCATTTTTGTAACTCAGTATAATCTGCGCCGCCTAACACAAATTGAACGGGTTCACTCGACCCTCCACGAAAACCGGGCATAAATGGAAATACACGCACATCCGGGATACCGTCTAACGCTTGCCGAATTTGCCCAAGCGCTTGTTGTGCGGTTATCTCTCTTTCATTCCAATCATCTAAGATCATGATCACTAAGCCGGTTTGATCCCCAGCATTGCCACCAAAAGCGGGCGATTGGATACTAAATGACTTCAAGAAACCTTGCCCTAGTAAAGGCAATAAACGCGACTCGACCAGATCCATATTGGCTGCCATTCGATTATAACTGGTTGCGTCTGCACCACGGACAAAAGCAAAAATAACCCCTCTATCTTCTGAAGGGGTCAACTGTGCCGGAACCATATTATTTAAGGCATAGCTCCCACTGACACACGCGAGAATAACGATAGGTGCCACCCATTTCCAACGAAGTGCACCTTTCAGAGCAAAGCGATACCCCGACTCTAACCGACTAAACAAACGATCGACCAACAAAGTGAAACGCGCTGGTTTTGTACCACTTTTTAAGATCTTACTGCTTAAGACTGGCGTTAATGTCAATGCGATTAATGATGAAAAAATAACCGCCATTGAGAGCAAAACAGAAAACTCAGTAAACAATAACCCCACCATACCATCCATAAATGAGATGGGTAAAAAAACCATAACTAATACTAAGGTCGTGGCCACCACCGCGAATCCAACTTCTCGAGTCCCTTTATAGGCTGCCAGTAGCGGTTTTTCGCCTTGTTCAATATGGTGGTAAATATTTTCCATCACCACAATCGCATCATCGACCACTAACCCAATTGATAAAATCAAAGCCATTAAGGTAATGAGATTAATGGAAAAGCCAAAATAATACGCAGCAATAAAGGATGAAATCAGAGATACCGGTACAGTAACGGCGGGGATCAAAGTTGCTCTGGCTTGTCCAATAAAGATATACAGTACCAACACTACTAATCCACCAGTAATGAATAAAGTGCTGTACACTTCATCAATTGAACGTTCAATAAAAACGGTCGAGTCATAGTCAATGGCGAGCCGCGTTCCATCGGGTAAAAATTGTTGAATACGATCCACTTCTTTGTGAACACGCTGTGCAACATCAAGTGGGTTAGCATCCGATTGTGGCACTACTCCCATGCTCACATTTACCACGCCATCACTTTTAAAGGTCGAATTTTCGTTTTCTGCACCAATAAAAACATCCGCAACGTCTTGTAAATAAATCGGGGAACGATCGCTGGCTTGTTTGATGACTAAATATTGAAAGTCTTCCGGTGTTTGATAACTTCTCGCGGTACGTACCGACATCACCGTCGAATCATTTCGAACTTGCCCACCGGGGCTTTCTATATTTTCTCGCCGTAAAGCATTAGAAATATCAGTGGTCGTGATACCTCGCCCAGCCATTTGTTCAGGCTTAAGACGTACATACATCACTTTATAGAGCCCACCAGAAACATCCACTGAGCTGACACCGCTGATCAAACTAAAGCGATCAACCAATACACGCTCGATATAATCGGTAAGCTGAGTTCGATCCATCGTAGAAGAACTTAAATTGATGTAGACCGAAGCCTGACCAGAACCATTATTTTTAAATACCAGTGGGTCATCCGCTTCTTCTGGTAAAGAACGTTGCGCTCTGGCGACCGCATCACGAATATCACTGACGCCTGTATTTAAATCGTAGCCTAAATCAAAAGTGACGGTAATCCGTGACATACCATTACGGGTTATAGAACTGATTTCATCAATACCACTAATTCCGGCTAATTGGTCTTCCAGAATTGAAGTGATCTGACTTTCGATAATGGTAGCCGAAGCCCCGCTATACCGCGTTGATATTGAAACCACAGGATTTTCAATATCTGGCATTTCTCGAACCGCCAATTTAGAAAAAGAAACAAAACCGAATACGCACAGCAACAAGCTCAGGACTAACGCAGCAACAGGTCGCTTAACCGAAAAATCTGATAACAACATTATTGCTCACCCCTTACCACAGGATACCCCTCTTGGGTCACCTCGGTAACAGATAATCCATCGCGCATATTGACAATACCTTGCACAACAATACGCTGCCCAATCGATAACCCTTTTTCTATCACGACTTGATTTTCGATCCGCGCCCCTAAGAATACCTCGGTTCGGATGACTCGTTGATCGTCACCAAGGACGTATACATAACGTTTCGTGCCGGAATACTCCAAAGCCTGTACTGGAATAATCGGAGCGCTGATGGCGGGAAAATCGATCCGAGCCGAAAGCAACATTCCCGGTTTTAGCTTTCCCTCTTTATTATCAAAGTGAACTCTAACCGGTAAATTGAGGGTGTCTTGATTAATGCGTGAATTGATCGCAATCAAAGTACCGTGAAAGGTTTGATCAGGCCAAGCCGACGTTTGACCTGATACCGACATACCAAGTGACAAACTAGACAAATAACGCTCTGGAATCGAAAGATCCAAGCGCATCAGCGATAAATTATCTAATGTCAGTAATTCACTACCGACATTGACCAACTGACCACGGCTAAAATCAACAAATCCAATCGTACCATCAAAAGGCGCGGTAATATGTAAATCTGCCAATTTTGCCTTGGCTGCATCTAGCCTTGCTTGAGCAATATCGACACTGGCCTTTTGAGCATCTAGTTCCGTTTGAGTAATGGCACTGCGTTTAACCAAACGTTCAAATTCAGCCAACTTACGTTGTTCATCAACCAAATAAGCCTGTGCTTCCGCTAATGCTGCTTGAGCTTTATGGTCATTTAACTTGACCAAAAGTTGATCTTTTTTAACGATTTGATTGGTTGCTACAGCGATAAAATCCACTCTTCCTGAAACTTCAGAAGCAATATCAACCGATTGTTCGGCTTGGAGTTTGCCCACCAGAGATAAATGCTGTGACACTTGGTGCATCTGTACGCTTTCAATGACCACAGGGACACTTTTAACTTCCTTTGCCGCCAAGGGAAAGAAAATAAAAATAGCCAAGAACGTGTATAGGTAACGAACAAGAAATGATAATTTTTTCATGGTTAAGGTCAAACAATAAGAAACTTGCTTTATTGTAACTGGTTATCTTGTAAATAAACGTCAAGTAACGTAAAGATCTCAGAGAAAATCATATGGATAGCTGTCATTTTACCCGCATAATCGTAGCGTAGTTAATAACTTCTGCCCAAAAAGCCAGCATTCAGTTCAAAATCATAAAAAAAGGGTTTACAGTAAGAGCGAGTTTGATAATATGCGCTCCGCAGCTAATTGATGCGTTGGGAAAACGTCGATTAACTTACGTGATGGTCAATGACTATCCGTTAAAACCCCTGGAGGGGTTCCCGAGTGGCTAAAGGGAGCAGACTGTAAATCTGCCGGCTCCGCCTTCGATGGTTCGAATCCGTCCCCCTCCACCATATTCTCTCATTAGAGAAACCCTTGATTGATGTGTTGGGAAAACCTCAGTTAAGTACGTGGTAGTATGACTGCCCGTTAAAAACCCCTGGAGGGGTTCCCGAGTGGCTAAAGGGAGCAGACTGTAAATCTGCCGGCTCCGCCTTCNAAAACCCCTGGAGGGGTTCCCGAGTGGCTAAAGGGAGCAGACTGTAAATCTGCCGGCTCCGCCTTCGATGGTTCGAATCCGTCCCCCTCCACCATATTCTCTCATTAGAGAAACCCTTGATTGATGTGTTGGGAAAACCTCAGTTAAGTACGTGGTAGTATGACTGCCCGTTAAAAACCCCTGGAGGGGTTCCCGAGTGGCTAAAGGGAGCAGACTGTAAATCTGCCGGCTCCGCCTTCGATGGTTCGAATCCGTCCCCCTCCACCATACTCTCTCATTAGAGAAACCCTTGATTGATGTGTTGGGAAAACCTCAGTTAAGTACGCGGTAGTATGACTGCCCGTTAAAAACCCCTGGAGGGGTTCCCGAGTGGCTAAAGGGAGCAGACTGTAAATCTGCCGGCTCCGCCTTCGATGGTTCGAATCCGTCCCCCTCCACCATATTCTCTCATTAGAGAAACCCTTGATTGATGTGTTGGGAAAACCTCAGTTAAGTACGTGGTAGTATGACTGCCCGTTAAAACCCCTTGGAGGGGTTCCCGAGTGGCTAAAGGGAGCAGACTGTAAATCTGCCGGCTCCGCCTTCGATGGTTCGAATCCGTCCCCCTCCACCATATTAGAGAAAGCCCACTCATTGAGTGGGCTTTTTTATTACCCTCCAATCAATCAGTGAATGACTTCTCACTCACAAATAAAAAGGCTTCAAGCCGATTCCGCCTTGAAGCCAATAACGCCGTAGATCGGTCAACAGACCCTATTTAATGCTCAACCAAAATAATTCGTGTTTCATAAGGACGCAGTATTTGATGAGCGTGCACTGGTTGATCTGTTGGTAACCGGTAATTTCCCAATAAATAACGCGCATTCTCTAATTGCACCCATTCAGGTAAAACACACTCCTCCTCTCCACTATAAAAGTTATTGAGGCAAAATAGAGTCTGTTTATCATCCCGTCTTTGATAAGCAAAAATGGCTGGATGATCCGGCAACAAATCAAGATAATCTCCCTGTGTGATCACGGGAACCTTTTTACGCAATTGAATTAAACGTTGGTAAAAATAAAAGACAGAACTGTTATCCGCTAAGGCTTGCTCTGCATTGATCTGCTGATAGTTTTCAGCCACGGATAACCACGGTGTCGCCTGACTAAACCCAGCATATACAGCGCTATTCCATTGCATCGGTGTTCGTGAGTTATCGCGTGACTTATCGGCTAAAATAGCCAACATGTCCTCTTTATTGACACCTTTCTGATTAACCATAATGTCATACATATTGGTGCTTTCCACATCGCGATACTGCTCAATGGAAGTATAACCAGGATTCGTCATGCCCAATTCCTCCCCTTGATAAACATAGGGAGTTCCCTGCATCATATGAATGGATGCCGCTAACATTTTTGCCGATTCAACACGATACTGCTGATCATCGCCTAAACGACTCACCACTCTAGGTTGATCGTGATTACACCAGAATAAAGCTCCCCAGCCTTGGCCATTAAGCCCAGTTTGCCAGTGGTTAAAAATCTGCTTCAATTGCAAAAAATCAAATGGCGCTTTGGCCCATTTTTCACCATTTGGGTAGTCCACTTTTAAATGGTGGAAATTAAATACCATCGAAAGCTCTTTACCATCTAATGCTGAATATTGCTGACAATGCTCTAACGTGGTCGATGACATCTCGCCGACCGTTACACTACCATAGCGTTGAAAGACATCACGGCTGATTTCTTGCAAATAGTCATGAACTTTTGGGCCATCGGTATAAAATCGTCGACCATCTCCTTGTTCATCATTAGGGAAATCTTGCTGTTTAGAAATGAGATTAATGACATCAAGCCGAAAGCCATCAACGCCTTTTTGAGCCCAGAAATGAATAATATCTTTAACTTCTTGACGTACTTGAGGGTTTTCCCAATTTAAATCCGCCTGTTCTGGAGCAAAAAGATGTAGATAATACTCATGTGTTTTTTCATCCAAAGCCCAAGCACTGCCACCAAACTTCGATTGCCAATTATTGGGAACCTGACCATTAACAGGGGGATGCCAAATATAATAATCTCGGTAAGGGCTTGCTTTATCACCAATAGCCGACTGAAACCAAGCGTGTTTGGTTGACGTATGGTTAACCACAATATCCATAATGATACGAATATCGCGCTGATGGGCTTCATTGAGCAGTTGTTCAAAATCTGCCATCGAACCAAAGTCTGGATTAATGCCATAATAGTCGGCAATATCATATCCATTATCAATCATCGGTGAAGGATAAATGGGGGTAAGCCAAATCGCATCGATCCCCAACAGCTTTAAGTAATCTAACTTGCTAATAATCCCTTGTAGATCGCCCGTTCCTTTTGCACCACTATCACAAAAACTTTTCGGATAAATTTGATAAATCGTGGCCGTTTTCCACCATTCATTATCGCTATTAACTGCTCTCATCTGCTCTCTACTCACTGACTAAAAATGGAGAAAAAAGAGTGGTAATCGACCACTCTAAAATAGAATTACTCGCTTGCTGGTGCTAAATCATCTTTTAATTGCGCACGTTTATACATCAGTAAGGTCAACACTACAGGCACAACAATGGCAACCAACATCGCCAGCAGATAGGTAACCCAGTATTGTGGCTGGATAGAAAGAATTCCTGGAAGCCCTCCCACACCAATACCATTTGCCATGACACCAGCGCTGCCACAAATTGCCGCCGCTAATGCACTGCCGATCATCGCACTCAGCATAGGAAACTTATATTTTAGGTTAATCCCGTACATTGCTGGCTCTGTAACGCCCAGATAAGCTGAAATAGCCGCGGGGATAGAAATATCTCGCTCACCCTGTTTTTTACTAATGATGATGATTCCCATCACAGCAGATGCTTGCGCAATATTTGACAACGCAATTAGCGGCCAAATGGGTGTCCCGCCGAGATCTTGCATCAGTTGTAAATCTACGGCATTGGTGGTGTGGTGAATACCGGTGATCACTAATGGCGCATACAAAAAGCCAAAAACCATGGAACCAAGTACCGCAAAATCACCCGTCATCGCTGCTTTAGCCGCGTAAGCCACCCCGTCACCAATCACACGTCCAAATGGGCCAATAAAGGCATGGGCTAAAATCACAGCCAGAATAATAGAAAGGAAAGGAACCACCACAAGATAGAGATAAGAAGGAATAATGCGTTTTAAATTCGTTTCAATAAACGCGAGCACAACACCAGCTAAAATAGCCGGAATGACCTGAGCTTGATAGCCAACTTTCTCAATCGCAAACCAACCAAAGTCCCACACCTCTGGCACCTGCGTGCCGATTAAGTAAGCATTCATCAATTGGGGGGAAACCAAAGTCACCCCAAGCGTGATCCCGAGGATCGGTGTCCCACCCAGTTTTTTTACCGTTGACCAGCACACCCCAACAGGAAGGAAGAAAAAGATGGCTTCGCCAATCAACCATAAAAAGGCATGCACACTCGCCCAAAACTGGCTAATCTCGGTCAAGGTTTGACCGTCAAACATTTTAATGTCACCAATCACATTACGAAAGCCCAGAATAAGCCCCCCGGTAATGATCGCTGGCAATAGTGGGACAAAAATTTCAGCTAAATGAGATATTCCTCTCTCAAGCACATTCATATTCTGCCGAGCGGCGAGTTTCGCATCATCTTTCGATGTTTCTGATTTCCCCGTTAACGATAATAAAATTTTATAAACTTGATCGACTTCAGTACCAATCACGACCTGAAACTGCCCAGCATTGGTAAAACACCCCTTCACCATACTTAGCGTTTCAATCTGTTTACTATCAGCCTTCGCGGTATCATTCAGTACAAACCGTAAACGTGTTAAGCAGTGACTGACACTCGCAATATTTTCGTTGCCACCAATCAGCTCAATCAGACGAGTGACGTCTTGTTTCGCTATCTTAGCCATATCCCATCCACCCCATTTGTTTTTCATTTATCATAGTTGATATTTTAATGGGAACAATCCCATTCGAATGGTCAGATACTGACATATTCGATATTAAGATAAAATGGGAACAGTCCCATAAATTGAAATGGATCACAAATGGTTCGGGGTTTATCTCAAGAACCGCTTCCTGACGCAACCTAGATAGCACCAATAAACACAAAAGCCATATTGAAAAAAAATGGCTACAATGCATAAAAAGTCCATCATTCGAAAACGAAACGTCAAAGAGAAGAAATGGGAGCGCTACTCACAAGGTGGATGCTGGTCGTTGTGTGATATGAACGCACTCAGTGCTATCGTTTGATAACTGATGAATCAGTAAGTTAGCCGCTTTTTCACCTGCCTGATGGTAGCCAGGATCAACGCTATATACATTCGGAAAGAGAAAAGAAAGAAGCTCATTACCACCAACACCAGTCACAGCAATATCATCACGTTGCCGCTCTTGTAAGCGCTTGATAACACCTAATGCCAAGGTATCACTGGCACAGACAATCGCCTGAGTGTCTTGATATAAAACGTGGTCGACCAATTGATAGGCACTTTCATGATCTAGCTCACCGGTTTGATAATTAGGCAACTTGCCGTTCGCCTCACACCAGTCGAGATAAGCCTGTAGACGCATTAACCCCGTGGTTTTATCTCGAGGATTAACGCCAATAAAGGCGATTTGCGATAGATTTTTTTGTTGGAGATAACTCAACGCTTGATTAATAATACCTTGGTTATCGTAATTGATAGAAGAAACAAATTCACAGTCCATTGCAACAAGCACAGCGCGTTTATTCCAACTCGCTAATGTCGATAAATCGATATCAGTAAAGCCAAAAACAATTACCCCATCAACATTACGCTTTGCCAACACTTGCAGGTGAGCTAACGTTTTTTGTCTGTCAAACTGGCTTTCCATAATGACCACATCATAGCCATGCTGATAAAGCACTTGCAACATACGACTGACCGCACGGTTCTCAGACGGCGAATCAAGACGAGAAATAATAACGCCAACCACTTTTTGGCTTCCACCACGCATAGATTGGGCCGATTTTGACGGCACATAGCCAGATTCAGCGATCACTTGCTCAACCCGCGCGCGCGTCTCTGGCCTCACTTTCGGATCATTGGTGAGAACTCGCGATACGGTCGATTTTCCGACACCGGAGAGTTTTGCTATATCAAGGATCGTCAGTTTTTTACTCATAGCGTTCAGATAGCCGAAGATAAAGAGCGAAGATAGGCGGGTACATTCGCAATGCTATCGAGAACCGCATTGGCTAAAGTTTCACCTTGTGAAGTAATCGGTTTACCGGTGCGCACTAAAATTTTCTGTCCTACCCCAGCAGCCTCTGCGGCCATCATGTCTTCGACTTTATCACCCACCATCACCGACCTCGCCATATCAATTTTCAAAAAATCACGCGCTGAAAAAAACATGCCCGGCTTTGGTTTACGGCAGTCGCAATCTTGCTTATAGTCTCCAATCCCCTGTTCAGCATGATGTGGACAGTAGTAGACACCATCAAATTCAACCCCATTATCAACAAAGTTCCAATCCATCCACTGAGTGAGGGATAAGAAGCGATCTTCACTGAAGAGACCTCGAGCGATCCCAGACTGATTAGTCACCAGCACTAATAGATAGCCCATCTCTTTCAATTGTTGAGTCGCATCAAAAACACCATCAATAAAATGGAAATCGTGCTCATCATGCACATACCCCGTATCGAGGTTAATCACCCCATCACGGTCTAAAAACACAGCGGGTTTAGCCAAAACATTACTCTCTAGTGACGATTTTCCAAGAATTATACTCAACTAGCACCAATATGCTAGGTTGAAAGTCTACCAGTAAAATCAAGCCCCTCTTGTTCGATACTTAACAGCATAAAAAAGTTTTAGCCGTCTAGACGTAAAAATATCTATTGACTTAAAATCACAGAACTCATAGCATCAATCGACAAGAGTGAAAGAACGCGGCATGGTTTTATGATTCAAATTAATCAAGTAAATAAAGTGTTCTATCAAGGTAATCAAGAAATTCACGCCTTGGTAGACATTAATCTCCATATTGCACAAGGCACTATCTTTGGTGTTATCGGCTCATCAGGCGCAGGCAAAAGCACCTTGATACGTTGCGTCAATATGTTGGAAAAACCAACCAGTGGTAGTGTCATTGTCGATGGTGTCGATTTAACGACACTGAACAACAAACAGCTCAGCCAAGCAAGGCGCAATATTGGGATGATTTTTCAGCACTTTAACCTGCTTTCTTCCCGAACGGTGTTTGAAAATATCGCGCTACCCCTTGAGTTAGCCGGTCATCCCTCGACACATATTGCTCGTAAAGTGACAGAATTATTGACCTTAGTAGACTTAGCAGAAAAGCGAGATACTTATCCAGCCAATTTAAGTGGTGGGCAAAAGCAACGCGTTGCAATTGCGCGCGCTTTAGCGTCTGATCCTAAAGTTTTACTTTGTGATGAAGCAACCAGTGCGCTTGATCCGGCAACAACGCAATCCATTCTTGAGCTTCTAAAAGAGATCAACCGACAATTAAATATTACGATTTTGCTGATTACCCATGAAATGGATGTAGTTAAAAACATTTGTCACGAGGTCGCCATCATCGGCGATGGACAATTAGTAGAAAAAGGTAGTGTCGGTGATATTTTTGCTTACCCCAAAACCACCTTAGCGCATCAGTTTATTCGTTCGACATTGGATCTGTCTATTCCAGACGATTACCAAGCGCGTTTACAACCACAACGAGTCACGGGCAGTTACCCTTTGGTTCGTCTCGAATTTACTGGCTCAACCGTCGATGCTCCCCTGATGTCACAGATTTCTCGCAAGTTTAATATCGATGTAAGCATCCTCAGCTCCGATCTTGACTACGCTGGCGGGGTAAAATTTGGCATGATGGTGGCAGAAATCTTTGGTGACGAACAAAATGATAGCGCCGCAATTCAATATCTCAGAGACAACAACGTAAAAGTCGAGGTGCTCGGTTATGTCCTTTAATATTATTGTAGACTGGCTGAATGCCATTAGTGCGTGGCTGAGCTTAAACAGCGACTTACTGTTAACGGCAACCTGGCAAACCATATATATGGTCGCCGTTGCTGGCTTAATTGGCTTTGCTATCGGCATTCCACTTGGCGTCGTTTTGCACCTCACTAAAAAAGGAGGGTTATTAGAAAATATACGACTCAACAAAATATTAGGTGCTATCGTCAACATTGGCCGCTCGGTACCATTTTTAGTCTTAATGGTTGCGATTATCCCGGTGACGAAACTATTAGTCGGAACCTTTATTGGCACGACTGCGGCGATCGTCCCTTTAACCATCGGCGCAATCCCTTTTGTTGCGCGTTTGATTGAAGGCGCTCTTATCGAAGTGCCCAGCGGTTTGGTTGAAGCAGCCCAAGCGATGGGGGCAACACCAATGCAGATTATCCGTAAAGTACTTCTACCTGAAGCGATGCCAACGATCTTAAATTCAGTGACCATTACCTTAGTTACCCTGGTCAGCTATTCCGCTATGGCTGGTACGGTTGGCGGTGGCGGTTTAGGCGATGTGGCAATCCGTTACGGGTTCCACCGTTATGATGTCACGATTATGGCCGTGACGGTGGTTATGCTGATCGTTTTAGTACAAATCATTCAATCCATCGGTGATTTTCTCGTGCGCCGCGTTGATCACAAATAAGTAAAATATCGTTTTATAACAAGGAGAATAGATATGAAGTTGAACTTAAAAGGGCTATTGGCTGCTACAGTAGCTGCATCAGCGCTGGTTTTGTCTGGCTGTGGTGAAAAAAATGTCGATGTCAATAGCGTCAAAGTTGGGGTCATTGCCGGTGCCGAAGCTCAAGTTGCAGAGGTTGCCGCCAACATTGCCAAAGAAAAATATAACCTGAATGTCGAACTGGTTACCTTCACAGACTACGTTACCCCTAATGCGGCATTAGATGATGGTTCAATTGATATCAATGCATTCCAGCACAAACCTTACCTCGACAAACAAATCGCTGACCGTGGCTATAAATTGGCCATTGTTGGTAATACTTTTGTCTATCCTATCGCTGGCTATTCAAAACAGATCAAAAGCATCGATGAAATAGAACAAGGAGCCCGTATTGCGGTACCGAATGACCCAACCAATCTTGGCCGATCACTCCTGTTACTTGAACAGCAGGGGTTAATCACGCTACGTGAGAACGTTGGTCTATTGGCCACGGTCCGTGACATCATCGAAAATCCCCAAGGTGTGCGCATTATGGAACTTGATGCGGCACAACTGCCTCGCGCACTGGATGATGTAACATTGGCCATTATCAATACCACTTACGCCAGCTCTATCAACTTGACTCCCGAAAAAGATGGGATTTTTGTCGAAGACAAAGAGTCACCTTATGTCAACTTGCTAGTTGCACGGCAAGATAACGTCAACGCTGAAAATGTACAGAACTTCCTCAAGGCATACCAAACCGATGAAGTCGCAAACGCAGCGTCAACCATCTTCCATGGTGGTTCAGTAAAAGGCTGGTAAACTCAACGACGCCTCAAAAAACAGTAATAAGATAAACCCGAACAACTTGGCGTTGCAGGCCGACGGTAACTAAGTGAAGCCAGACACAATGTCGTCAAGCCCGACACAATATAGTTTGGCCAACCGAACGCAACCGATATCACTGCAACGTCAAGTAGCGATTATTTCCTTTTTATCTCGCCTCATTTAATGAATGAGGCAACTAACCTGTTTTAGTTTTTCAGATAATCCCACGAAATATTCGACACGATACGACATTGATCGCACTTAAAATGGAAAATGTCATGCAAGGGTTCTTTAAGTAACCACATACCACCACATTTAGGGCAAGGACGGGCTTTTTCAGCCGCTAAACTCGTCCCTCCGACTCGATATTGGTAATAATAGGTCGGAATTTTGGTTAAATACTCAATTCTTCCTCGCAAATCCCAGCCACGACGAAATAAGTCACTCTGTATTTCACACAGCTCATCCAATGCAGCGTGTTCCGCTTTACAACCACCAGCCATTTGAATTTCATCACATGCCTGCCACTCGGTTTGCCATTTTATGACCGCTTTATGATCGCCGTTAAATGTCGCTGGATGGCGATATAAAGGAATAGGTAATAATGTTTCACCGCTACGCAATGGAGAACAAGTATGCAGATACGTGGTATAAAGCACTTGCCAACTAGGTGATACGGAATCCGCAGCTTGCTCTGAATTAATATCCCTTCCTAATAAGCGGACTTTCGGAGCAAGTAAACATGCCTCAGACAAACGTTCTAGAGAGACTTTAACAAAATCTGAATGGTATTTAGGATGCAAACTGTCTTGTTCAGGACACACCGCTCGAAGGAAAAACTCCCCTTCACCGAGTACTAATGGAAATTCACGACCAAGTACTTGGCCATTGAAACGCAATGCTTCCATTAACCCATTAACCGCTTTATCGACCGCACTGATAGTCGTATTATCAAAGCATTCAAATTCTAGCTCTACTACATAAGCCATAAAAGTTACACCGCGGGTTTAAGTTGATTTAAAAAGTCCACCACATCCATACAAAGCACCTCTCTATGCTTACGACCTAACGTTTCTCGAATGACGTTCCCGGTTAAGTTACAAATGGAAATTACCGTCATATCATCATCGGTTGTCGCGATAAAAACGGTTGGTTTTTGTTTAAGGCGTCGTTGCATGACAAGATGACCAAGTATATTTTCTTGTAGCCTGACATAATCATCTTCATTCCAGACTTGTACTAGTGTTAATGCTTGATCTCGCCACAAAGCTGGCATATCCGCACAATATTGTGTGCCATAAAAAGGATCAATGTCAGGATGAAGGGTTAACTCCATCCCTTGTTCCACCGAAGCGAGAGACGCGATACTATTTCGTTGCTGTGCTTGCCAATAAACCTTATCGTCCTCTTGCTCTTGAATACACACGGAAGCTAACCCCACGAGGTCATGGCTACAAGGTAAAGTTTGATAGCGCTGAAAGTAGGCGTTAGAGTAACGCTGTGTAAAAGATAATAAGGCTCGGGTGACTAAATTAGTCATGCGGTTCTCCATTGCAAAGCACAGACAGCCAGTGACACCAGCGGTCATATTGCGTAAAATTCCTCATATTCTAATCGAATTGACGATAAATGATGAGCAAATATTCTGAAGCAAAAGAGCTAGCAGGACTGACGCTAGGCAAAAAAACCGATTATACCCATCGGTATGATCCCCATTTACTGCAACCGGTGCCTCGTCGTTTAAATCGAGAACAACTCAAACTTGGTGAGTCATTACCATTCACTGGGTGTGATATCTGGACACTGTATGAGCTTTCATGGCTCAATAACAAAGGGCTGCCTCAAGTCGCTATTGGTGAAGTGATGATTCCTGCCACCAGTATCAATTTAATTGAGTCTAAATCCTTCAAGCTTTACCTCAATAGCTTAAATCAAACCCAATTTTCGTCTTGGCAAGCGGTACAGGAATGTTTAAGTCAGGATCTGTCTCAATGCGCAGGAGAGACTGTTAGCGTACAACTTTACCCTCTCGCTCACTATACACATCAACCCATTGCAACCATGCAAGGAGAATGCATTGATGAGCAAGATATAATCATTACCGATTATCAATTTAACCCGGATACATTATGCCATGCGGTCAGTTCTGAGGTTGTCGAAGAAACGCTACATAGTCATTTACTCAAATCTAACTGCTTAATTACCAATCAACCCGATTGGGGAAGTATCGAAATTACTTATCGAGGGCCACAGATACACCGGGAGGCTTTACTGCGCTATATCGTCTCATTCCGCGAACACAATGAGTTTCATGAACAATGCGTTGAACGGATTTTTACCGATATTTGTCGGTACTGTCATCCTGAACAACTCACCGTTCTAGCTCGATATACTCGCCGAGGCGGTCTGGACATTAATCCGTTCCGCTCTACCCATCATGCCGCCCCAACGCATAATTTACGTATGGCTCGCCAATAAAAGGAATCGGTTTAGGATGCAATCTTTCCGCTGGATATATCGTGGTTTGGTGACGTTACTGCTTTGTCTACCTAGCTGGGCTTACGCAGCCGTTTATTCTTCTCCTATGCTAAATGAAGCCTATAGCTTAATTGACATTTCCCCGATACAAGCTAAGGCGCTCGCACAAGACTATCTTCAACAGCGAAAATTAGCCGATAAAGCAGAAAAAAATCCCGCCAGTATCAGCAGAGATGAAACCGACAGTCGCATTCGAACGCCAGGAAGCAGCATTGAGGCAATAAAAATACTGGCGAACGCTGAATTTCGTCTTGGTCATAGAGAAGCCGCTTTTGAATGGTTAGAGAATGCCAAACAGCTCGCGATTCAATACCAATTACCTTATCTCGAATTAAGTGTTGATATATTAACGGTTCGTTTACAGTGGCGTTTCGATGGCAATGCCAGTGCAGCTCGAGCCCAATTGCGAGACATTATCGCCCGATATGAATCGCTCAAGGAGAGTAGCCGCTTAACTAAAGAGATCGATTATCAAACCACCATGCTAAGGGCGGAAATTGCATCACAAGCCAACGATGTCCAATTAGCGAACCGTTTATTTCTTGAAGTAAAACCTTATATTGAGTCGTTATCTGCTCAAAAACCGATGATTGATTATCATATCGTCGTGGGGGAACATTATCTTAGGCATGAACGATATAATCTAGCACTATCCGAGTTGCTGATTGCCTATTGGAAAGCGATTGAAATTGATGCCAGCGCTCAACTGGCCAAAGCTAACACCTTACTCGCACAACTTTTTTATGAACGAAGAGTTTTTGATAAAACATTGATTCATCTTTCTCAAGCTGCAGAATTTTATGGTAATTATGAGAAATCTCCCGTTTTAGCTGCGGTACTAAAACGGATGGGTGATGTGTATTATCAACAAGGTAAATACAATTTAGCGCTCGTGCATTATTTTAATGCGATTGATCATGAAAGTAGTGACATCAATATCACCAACGTGATTGAGGTAAGGTTAAACTTAGCCGCTACTTATTTACAGTTATATAACTATCCCTTAGCAGAACAATATTTGTTCTTAGCACAAGATCTATTACAAACCCACCCGATGCCAAAACTACAAGGTCAAGCTGCTCTGCTCAATGCTGGCCTCGCCTATTCGCAACAAAATAGCCAACGCGTCATTCACTATGCTCAACAGGCACTCAATGTAGCCGAATCTTTAAGTGACTTAACCACACAGGAGCAAGCTTATCGACTGCTGTCATTAGGCTATGAACAAAAAGGACAATACGCCCAAGCATTAGACAATATCAAGCGTAGTAATTCTATTGCGCAAATTCGTCAAAATAAACTCAATCAAATTAGCGAAGATGCCTTCCGGCAACAAAAAGAATTTGCTGAACAGGCGTTGCATCTAGTTGGCCAAGAAAAGGCCTTATTGGAAACTCAGCAGGAATACAGCAAATTTCAAAAAATTGCCTTTTCACTGTTTATCATCTGTATCATTTTGTTTTTATTTTTGATGCGCCGAGGTTATGTCATCCAACGACAACAGGATGAGATTGATGAACTCAACAACAACTTATTTACTCACTCTCGTTCACGATTACCCAATTTAAGAATGCTCAATACTCAACTTCTTTCGTCATTACAACGCAGCAGTCATAATTATGAACAGTGGCATATTGGTGAATTGATCCATGAACCGCTCAATGATCGACTGCGTTTCGTCATGATCGATCTTCCCTTGCTACGTAACATGTACCTGCAATATGGCTACAGTCGTGGTGTCGAAATGGAACATGCACTAGGCGCTTTTTTGAAGACCCACTTAACCGATCCTTCTCGTCTATACCATTTTTCTGATGCCAACTTATTATATATAGAAGCCAATAGTGATCGCGCACAACCACCTGAAATGTTATTTGATAAAATTCAAACTTGGATTGAACAGTTCCAGCCCGATCAACCCCTCAACCGAACCATTCGGGTTGGCATTGCAGACTATCCATTCTTGCCACGATCATATACCGCCATTAATGATAAAGAACTATTAGACATCTTACTCATGGCGACGAGTGTCGCACGCGGATTGAGCTTAAGAGATAAAAACAGCCATTGGGTCTATTTTAAAGCTATTGATAATGCGCCAGCCGCAAGCTTTGCCTCCAATCATATCCGTAAATGTTGTCAGTTAGCGATTAATCAGGGGTTAATAAAAGTTCACTCATCTTGTAAGAATGAGGAGGACATCAAAAAACTCCTAAAAGATGAATAAATAGTGTACGGTTAATCAGCAAAGCTAGGTGACGCGAGATAATTATTTGTTATTATCGACAAATAAGTAAATAGGATCAGGGTTACAACCTCATTCATGTGTTGTTGATGGGTGTTCTAGAGATATCCAGTATCCAGTCAACTTGGGCAGTCGTTATCACGCTAGATAAATGCGTTTCGCTTTGAAAGTAGAATGAAAAGAGATGAGTTTACCTCCACTGTCTACTCTAAAGGCCATGACGTTATGCTTATCAAGCTGCGTAACGTGATAACGCTTGGCCATACAACAATAAATGCAGGTTTTCATTCTCTCTCCTTTAGCCGTACTGGAGCACATGTTGAAACCGAACTCGTTAGCAACGGAACAACAGACTGACAATCTGGATGCACAGATCAAGCATAGCCGTAATATTTTACTGCAAATTCCCGGGATACCAGTAAAAATAAAACGTGATCTTCGAGAACTCTTTAACCAATCCCATGCTCAACCAGCAGCTCAAACGACACAAGCCATTCACCTACTGAGACTTTATGAACGGGTAGTGAAAATTTTGACTCATAACTCACATACACTGAGTCAAACATTTCCCTCGACGAGCGAGCATGCCTTACTCACTCAATTAAACAGTGAGTTACAAAATTTAATCACCGAACTGGACTTTGAGGGAGAATCAGGCGATTTACTGGCTGATATTCGAACCAAATTACTGCTTGGTGTTAATAGCGACACTTTGTTAGAACTCGCCTTACAAGTATTAAGGCTGGTTATTGACGGTACTCAATACGAACGAAAAAGCTCTGAAAAATTTTTACAGCAAGTGAATACTGCATTAATCAAAAACCTAAAAAGTGCCGGACAAAATTTACAGCAAAGCACCGAGAACTACGTTCACCGGCAAGAAATCAATCAAGAATTAAACCAGTTAGTTACTCGTGGACAGCATGAATTAAACAAACTGGAATCGCCCACGACAACAGCAGCATTGAATAGCTTATTCGGAGAAATCACATCATTATCAGAACGTCTCGATCAAGCTCAACAACGAGAGCAAGCATTAATTGAACGGATGCATTACAGCAAAAATCAAACGGAAGCCTTGTTTGAACTAACTCAAGATTATCGACGTCGCTTAGAAGATCAAGCGCAACGCTTACTGCAAGATCCACTAACTAAAGTGTACAACCGAACCGCATTTAATGATCACCTGGAACTGGAATACCGCCGCTGGATTCGTTCTCAACACCATTTACGTGTCGCTGTGCTCGATATTGATAAATTTAAAGCGATCAATGAAAGTTTTGGTTATTTAGCCGGTGATAAAGCGTTAAAAATCATCGCCAGAACGATTCATAAAGAACTAAATAAAACAGACACATTGGCACGTTTTTCAGGTGAGGAGTTTATTCTTCTGCTACCAGAGCGCGACGATAATGAATGCCATCAACTTATCCAGCAAATACAGCGCAACGTTGCTCGTTTACCATTTAAGTTCAGAGATAAACACATTACCATGACTCTCAGTGGTGCAACCTCTGCATTTAAAGAATCGGATACCCCTGAAATTGTGCTCGACCGTCTTTATCGTTCTTTGCAAGAAGTCAAAAAATATGGGCCAAATCAATTAGCATGGAAATAACCAATTCGGCTACTTTTCATACAAAGCTGACATGAGATAACAAAAGTTAGTGACTAAACTCACATCTTGTGCGGTTGAAGATTCCCCAATGCAAAGGAAGCGAACAAGATTGATAGCAATATTTCCATCGGTTACAGCGCGGCTAATTCAGGTTTCTTTTTGATGCAACACGTCAATTTCATTCCCTGATTATGTCTGTGGTAACTTAGTTAAGGAGGTCTCGATGATCACTCAAGTTAGCCCAGCAGGCAGTATGGATTTACTGTCTCAGCTTGAAGTAGAACGACTAAAAAAAACGGCGTCCAGTGATCTCTATCAACTGTATCGTAATTGTAGTCTTGCTGTACTAAACTCCGGTAGCCATACAGATAACTCAAAAGAGTTATTGGATCAGTATAAAAACTTTGATATTACCGTCCTACGTCGTGAACGTGGGATTAAGCTTGAGCTAACCAATCCCCCTGAACAAGCGTTTGTAGATGGGCAAATCATTAAAGGCATTCAAGAACATCTGTTTGCTGTACTGCGTGATATTGTCTATGTCAACATGCACTTGTCGGATCAGCAACGATTAAATCTCACCAATGCTAGCCACATTACCAATCTTGTATTCGGAATTTTGCGTAATGCTGGTGCATTAATCCCAGGTATTGAACCCAATTTAATTGTTTGTTGGGGCGGCCATTCCATTAATGAAACTGAATATCAGTATACACGTGCTGTTGGCCATGAACTTGGGCTACGTGAACTCAATATCTGTACTGGCTGTGGCCCAGGAGCGATGGAAGGACCGATGAAGGGCGCAGCAATCGGTCATGCAAAACAGCATTACCGTCAACAACGTTACTTAGGCTTAACGGAGCCTTCCATTATCGCTGCTGAACCACCGAATCCAATCGTAAATGAATTGATCATTATGCCGGATATTGAAAAACGTTTAGAAGCGTTCGCACGCATGGCACACGGTATTATTATTTTCCCAGGTGGTCCAGGCACCGCGGAAGAACTGCTATATATTTTAGGCATAATGATGCACCCAGAAAATACTGAGCAGCCGATGCCTATCGTTCTCACTGGTGCCAAAGAGAGTGAAGCTTACTTTCAATCTATTGATCAATTTATTGCGGCCACGCTCGGAGAAGAGGCAAGAAAACACTATACCATTGTGATTGATGATCCCGCTCAAGCTGCGCGTATTATGAAAGAAGCAATGCCCTTGGTGCGACAACACCGTCGAGATCATGATGATGCTTATAGTTTTAACTGGTCGCTTAAAATTGAACCTGAATTTCAACTACCTTTTGAACCAAGCCATGACAATATGGCAAGCTTAGACTTACATCTCAACCAACGCCCTGAAGTACTGGCGGCAAATTTACGCCAAGCTTTCTCCGGTATAGTAGCGGGTAACGTTAAAGCGGAAGGGATTCGTGAAATAGAGCGTAAAGGGCCATTTGAACTGCATGGCGATCCGATGCTAATGAAGAAAATGGATAAATTGCTTGCTGATTTTGTACAGCAACATCGAATGAAATTACCTGGGGGCACCGCTTATGAACCTTGTTATCGTATTACCACTTAAGCGCTGACACCGGCAAATAAAACAACAGGGATAGTCATCTCATTTTATTTCATTACAATAAGGGCTTATCAGCCCTTATTGTTTGTGATTATGTCTCTCCATCTTGTGATAATTGATGCGTTAAACCTCATTCGTCGCGTGCACTCAGCGCAACCCGATCCCACGGATATCATGCGAACAGCAACGACCACGTGCCGAACACTGCAGCGTATCATTGATGAATCAACACCGACCCATATCATCGCTGTCTTTGATCACCACTTACAAGACAGGGGATGGCGAGCCCAGTTGCTACCAACCTATAAACAAGGGCGCAAGCCGATGCCAACACCACTGCAAGAAGGTTTAGACACCATTCAACAAGCCTGGTGGGAGTTAGGGATTGACTCATTACTCTCTGATGGGGACGAAGCTGATGATTTAGTGGCGACGCTCGCCTGCAAAGTCGCTCGTCATCAAGAAAAAGTGACTATCATTTCCACCGATAAAGGCTATTGCCAACTCCTGTCACCTACATTACAAATTCGAGACTACTTTCAACAACGTTGGCTTGACGTTCCATTTATTGACAACGAATTTGGTGTGCGGCCAACTCAACTGGCAGATTTCTGGGGATTAACTGGGATAAGTTCGAGCCAAGTACCTGGCGTTACCGGGATTGGCCCTAAAGCCGCTAGGGCTATTCTACAACAATTTGCAACCATTGAAGAGGCTTATGCCAGCGACCAACTCGCAGATAAATATCGAAAAAAGCTGGATGAACAAATAGAAATGGCCAGAATATGCAAGCAAGTTGCCCAGCTCAAAACCGATATTGAGCTAGGATTTAACTTGCAAGATATTCGTTTTCAACCCTGAACACGTAAGCTCGACAACAAGAATTAGTAAGGGGTGATATTCGATAACGTTTGCACGTGTACGGTGATCTCTTCTCTATCATGATACAGATGCTTAGCCTGCAACCTAAACTTTACTTGATGCTCTTTAAGAAATAACTTTAAGTTTTCAATATCTTCTAAGACTTCATCATAGCGGCCTTTCATCGGCAATTTAAGATTAAATATTGCCTCTTTGGCCCAACCACTAATAAGCCACTCCCCCATTAATTGGGCAACGCGGGAAGGCTTTTCAATCATATCACAGACTAACCAAGTGACATTTTTTCGAGGGGGCTCAAATTTAAAGCCATCTTGCATATGATGTTTTACTTGGCCAGTTTCCATCAAGCTATCAGCCATCATACCGTTATCGACCGCATGAACAAACATAGACCGTTTCACCAATTGATAAGTCCATCCTCCCGGACACGCGCCGAGATCGACCGCCCACATCCCTGATGCTAAACGGGTATCCCACTCCTCTTTGGGAATAAAAACGTGGAACGCTTCTTCCAATTTTAAGGTTGAACGACTTGGTGCATCAGCAGGAAACTTTAAGCGCGGGATCCCCATAAAAAAAGGCGAATTATTCTGGCTGTCAGAATAGCCCATGTAACAGTGCCCAGGAGCGATAAAACAGACATGGAATACGGGTTTCTTAGCGTTATCTTTAGCCAATAAAAATCCTTTTCCACGTAAGGCTTGACGCAAAGGAACCGTAAATTTTCGGCAGAATTTCAATAACGCTTTCGCTTCATTAGTGTCTGGCGTTTCAATCCGAATATCCCCGCACCGAGGTAGCGACTCAATGGCTGACAGCTGTGAAACAATAGGAGAAATTCGGTCATCTTTTGGCAAATCGACAAACTCAGCAACCACTGCAAACATTTGTCGCGCAAAAATAAGCGCCTGAAAGTCGATCTGCTTAATCAATTTATCGGCATCTTCCGCTTGATAACATTCAAACAGAACATACCCAGTGTTATGTTTTAAACGAGGAAAGCCATAGACTGCCAGTTGGCTCGCTTTATCCTGAATTTCACCAGCACACTCTTTTTCAAAACCAGCACGGCAGTAGAGCATTACGTGTTTCACCGCTTCACCTCTTTCATATTCATAGCAGCTAGGATAAAGATTCCCCAGCCAAATAAAAACAACACCCCACCCAATGGGGTAATCGGACCAAACCACTTTGCGCCCGTCAAGGCTAACGCATAAAGGCTACCGCTAAAGCAAAGGATGCCGATAATAAAGCAAATTGCTGCTCGGCTAAAATGTTTTCGAGCTTTATCGTGCAAAGGCAATTGCAATAAAACGCCACACATCAATAAAGCAGCACCATGAATAAATTGATAATTCACTCCCGTTTGAAACACCGATAATAAATGGGTCGAAAGTTGCGCCTTCAGTGCATGAGCGGCAAAAGCACCCAAAGCGACCGCTACACCAGAAAAAAAACCACCAATGATAAGTAAAGACTGACTCCTCATCATAAACCTCGCTAATAAACTGAGCGAATCACTCAATGATAAACGCTCGGAAAAGACAATCTCACTCACGAGAAGTCGTCACTTCTTCTAAGATCACTTCTTGCTCACGGCGTGCTTTATTAAGCATCCAGTCACGAAAGGTTGCGATACGTCCCATATCCGCCTGTTTTTCATGACAAACGACATAAAAGGCATTTTTAGTCATGAGCACTTGATCAAAAGGGGCAACCAACCGCCCTGATTCTAATTCTGGCTGAGCAAGCACATTATTACCCAAGGCGACACCTTGTCCATGCACCGCGGCTTGTAATACCATCGTTGAATGACTAAAGATAGGCCCATGATTGACATTCACGGACTCCAAACCATTTTCTTTAGCAAACTGTTTCCAGTCTTTACGAGAGGTGTCATGCAGTAAAGTATGCTGTGCTAAATCGCTCAAAGTCGCTAATGGTTTACTGCCCAATAATAAAGCGGGGGAACAAAGTGGTATTAAAAATTCCTGGTAAAGTTTATCAGCACGCAGCCCAGGCCAATTACCGCGCCCGTAGTAAATAGCGACATCAACGTCATCAGTTAACGACCCTTCTTCCATGTCCACCGCTTTGATTCGAACATCAATATCTGGCTCTTGTTGATTAAAATCAGCTAAACGAGGCACCAGCCATTGAATGGCAAAGCTAGGCGGTAAACTTATGGTTAAAGCCCCTTTTTCACTGCGTTCTAATAACTTATCCGTTGCTTCCGCAAGTGAGCCAAAAATATCTTTAATATCGAGAAAATAGCTTTGCCCTTCTTCAGTTAGTAACAAAGAACGATTACGGCGTCGAAAAAGTTTTAAGCCAAGGAACTCTTCCAACGCTTTGATTTGATGGCTAACAGCAGCCTGAGTCACAAAAAGTTCTTCGGCTGCACGAGTAAAGCTCAAGTGACGCGCGGCCGCTTCAAACACTTTTAACGAGTTTAGCGGGGGTAATCTTCTGGACATGGTAACCCTCTATAGTAGATTAGTTTTTTTAATCTGAAACATTATAAATTGTCCATTGCTAACCAGCCAGAGAAAATCTATATTTCACCCCGTAGCGCAAGCCTGAACGGCTTGATTCTCTCGAGAATCAATAGGCTTTGTTGTTACGATGTTGTGTTTGCAAACTCGGAATTCGAGTTAGGTAGTTTCTACCATCCTGTTTTGTGCAGTTATCCCCTGCCACAAAACATATACTTCCTGTATTTATTTTTGACCTGTCTGTCAAATATTTAGCACCGCTTTAAAGCGGTGTTTTTTTATGTGGGAAAGAAAAGTCAGTGTAAGAAGAGATAGAGAATAACTCAGCCTAACCATTTGGCTAGGCCTTAGAGTTAAACGACGTTACGGACGATAAACTTTTACATTATGAAAACCTTGTTCTTGTAAATACAACGCTTGTAATCGACTCATCACACCTCGTTCGCAATACAATAAATAAGTCTTAGTTTGATCAAGATCACCAAACTGTGTCGCCAGTTTATAAAAAGGCAAGTGCTTTACTACCACACCATCGATACGTAATGGTTTGTCTTCTTCTTCATCCGGACTCCGAATATCGAGTACAACCGCATCGTTTTGTACAGCGTCAACTTGCTCTACTTCCAACGCTTGTTGCTGACTTTCTTTCTCAATATCACGGATATCCATTTGACGAGCGTTATAAACCACTTGCTCAAGAATAGAAAAGTCGAACTTCGCTTCTTCTTGTTCTAATTTAGCTTTTACTGCCTTAACGGTTGGGCTTTTGGAAATCACACCACAATATTCTGGCATGGTTTTCGCGAAATCTTCTGTCCCGATCTCACGCGCCAGATCAATAATATCGCCTTTATCCCAGTTAATGAGCGGACGTAAAATCAGAGTATCTGTCACCCCATCAATATGACGTAGGTTGGTCAACGTTTGGCTTGATACCTGTCCTAATGCTTCCCCCGTGACCAGCGCTTGAATTCCCAGTTTTTCAGCAATCATCCCGGCGGCACGCATAAACATTCGCTTAAGGATGACTCCCATCTGGCCATCCTCGATCTTTTCTAAAATCTCCGCCACAACTGGTTCAAAATCAACCGATATAAAACGCACTTTGGCAGAGGAGCCATATTTATTCCATAAATAGTGCGCCACCTGTTTTACTCCAACTTCATGGGCAGGCCCACCTAGATTAAAGAAACAGTAATGGACTTTAGAGCCTCGTTTGATGTGAAGATAACTAGAGACACCGGAATCAAATCCACCAGAGATGAGACTCAATACATCTTCTTGAGTGCCCAGAGGAAATCCCCCCAGTCCTTTATAACGAGTAATCACTTGATTGAGTAAATCATCAGCCACTTCTATCTGAATGGTAACCTCTGGTTTTTTTAGCTTAACCTTGGCCGATTCCACAGCTTGGTTTAAACCACCACCGACATAACGCTCAAGCTCGATCGAAGAAAAATCATGCTCTCCTCGACGCTTTGCTCGCACAACAAAGGTTTTATTTTCAATCAGATGACCGCTTTGTGCTAAGACTTGTAAATAAATATCATGTATATCTTTAAAGTGTGACTGTTTGACCTCTAAAACTTGTTGGATGCCCGGCGTGGTGGTTAATACCTCCAACGTTTGTGCGTAGAAATCATCGTTATTCGCTGTGACTTCAATATGGTCGCGACGATTCAGCACGACCACCCCTTCGGTTCGCCGCTTAATAATGTTGCGAATATTAGTTTCAAGAATCTTAGTAAAACGCTTACGGACAGATTCACTTTTAACAAAAATTTCAGGATGGGGCTTAACGATAAATTTCATAGGGTGATTCGCAATCAGGATTTGGACAACATTAGCGCGCAGTGTCTGGACACACTCCATCACTGGCGTTACTAAAGGGGGCGGATTATACACGATCTAGGCTTAGAGAGAAAAGAATAGAAAACAGGCAAGCCACTCAGCTTGCCCGCAACCAATAAAAGGGGTCGCACAACACTTACGATTGAGGAAGCGAAGGAACTTCTTCACTGTACAAAGGCTTACCTTGCATAATGCTAATTTCCACTCGGCGATTACGAGAACGCTGAGCTTCAGTATCATTAGGGCCAACCGGAGCTGTATCTGCTAAGCCTTGAACTTTTAATCGCATATGATCAAACCCTTGTACGTTTTCCATTTCTTGCGCAACAGAAACAGCCCGCTGGGCAGACAAGTCCCAATTAGAGCGATAGAGTTCTGATTCTAAACGTTGATTATCTGTATGGCCGGAGACTTGCACAATGCCAGGTACATCTTTGACTAACTCCGCAATCTGCCGGACTAAAGGACGAAATTTAGGCTGTAAAAACGCAGATCCTTCAGGGAATGCCCCACGTTCACGAATGCGGATGACAATTTGCTGACCGAGATTTTCTACTTCGACCGCTCCTTGCTCAATTTCTCTTTGTAAGGCTTTTTTGATATTTTCAGAAATAATTTCTAACTCTTCAGCCATTACTTCTTGAGACTGCTGCGCTTGCTGTTGTTGCTGGTCCAAATCACTATCTTGGTTACTTTGGGTAGAAGTTTCCGGTGTTTCGCCGCCCGTTAATTGACCGTAATCCCGCTGTGTTCCGCCAGCACGATCAGAATCCCCCTCGTGAAACTCTAAGGTTTGCTGAGTAATATCAATCGTTTGTTGCATAATGATATCGATCGGTGTGGGTTCTGGCCGGCCTGGACGAAACTCTTGCGCAATAACACTGGTACCTTTCGGGATATCTTTCACTTCCAATCGGTTTTGTACCCCAAATGCAAACTTCATTGAGCCAGCAATTTGCTTAAATTTCAGTACATCCATTTCAGAAAAAGAAAGCAGTAGTACGAAAAAGCACAGTAGCAGTGACATCAAATCAGCAAAGGTTCCTAACCACGCAGGAGCGCCAGGTGGTGGACATTTACATTTTTGCTCATCCATTATTCACTCCGCTTATTCGTTATCGACATCAAGCGAGCGTTTACTTTCATTTAAGTAATTTTTCAAATAACCATCAATGACCCGCGGGTTTTGACCGTCTTGAATCGCCAGCACACCATCCATAATAAGCCGACGGTTTAATGTTTCTTGTCCACGACGTAAGGCCAACTTATCAGAGATAGGAAAGAAGATCATATTGGCCATGATCGCGCCATATAATGTAGTTAATAAAGCCACCGCCATTGACGGACCAATTGATTTGGGATCATCCATGTTAGAAAGCATGGCAACCAAGCCAATCAAGGTCCCGATCATGCCCATTGCTGGGGCAACATCACCAAATGCGCGAAACACGCCTGTTCCCATTTCATGTCGTTCATCGGTGAGCATAATATCTTTTTGTAATGCCGCACGAACCACATCAGCATCATGCCCATCGACCAATAAATCGATCCCTTTTTGCATAAATGAATTGGAAATTTCCATTTCTTCCAACGCTAAAAATCCACCTTTACGAGCAGCATCTGCCATTTCCACAATTTTGGCGATCAGTTCTTCTGGATCTTCAATTTTAAACATAAAGGCTTTAGCGGCAATTTTAGCTGCACCAAAAAACTGCCCAGCCGTAAATTTGATTAAGACAACAAACGTTGTTCCCCCAATAACAATCAGGATCGAAGTGACATCAACGAACATGATCAGGCTGCCACCCACAAACATTGCCATAACGACGAAAGCTAAGCCACCAATCAGGCCTATCAGCGTTGCTAAATCCACGAAGCGCTCCTCATGCTTGTCATTCGCGTTTTTCTGATTACTCTCTTTATCGGCGAAGGAGTAAAATCTTTAACTAAATTATCGGTAAGTTTATACTTAAAGTCTGTTATCCCCAAGTGAGCATAACAATTCCATCATTTTTTACCTATTTTTCTTTTTTACGTGTGATCGTACAGTGGTGACAATACCCAAATGGGATCGATATACTCAATCGCTTACTGTGGACAAAAACGGTTTTAAAAAGAAAAAGTGCGCCACTTCTACCGATTTACTTGGTTAAATTTGACCATTTCCACGCCCTAGGGTAACTTTCGTGCATCTTTTCTAAGACAAAATGATTATGGCGAGTAAAAAACCTGAAAATATGTCCTTCGAGGCGACCATTGAAGAGCTAGATAATCTCGTTGAACAGCTAGAAAGTGGTGACATTGCATTAGATGAAGCCCTAAAAAAATTTGAGCGCGGTATTGCACTTGCCCGTAGTGGCCAGACAAAGCTCGACGAAGCAGAACAGCGGGTAAGTATTTTGCTCCGTAACAGTGACGATGCACCACTGACTGATTTTACTGACTTGCCTGAATAACTAAAATTTGATGAGTGTTCTATGATTGAGGCGCTTTCTTCTCTTCAGCAGAGAAACAACCAGCAACTGGATAAATGGTTAAATCGTTTACCCTACCAACATCTTCCTTTGATCGAAGCGATGCGTTATGGCCTATTGCTCGGAGGTAAGCGGGCCAGACCTTATCTGGTGTATATCACTGGACAGATGCTAGGTCGTGAATTATCCGATTTAGATACCCCCGCTTGCGCCGTGGAATGCATCCATGCTTATTCACTGATTCATGACGACTTACCCGCCATGGATGATGATGAACTGCGTCGAGGTCAAGCCACTTGTCATATTAAATTCGATGAATCGACGGCAATTTTAACTGGTGACGCATTACAAACATTGGCTTTTACCATTTTATCTGAAGGGCCTCTTGCGACTTTAGCCGAAAGTCATCGTATTAAAATGATTCAAATTCTGGCTCAAGCATCCGGAGCACAAGGCATGTGTTTGGGTCAAGCATTAGATTTAGCGGCAGAAAATCAGCATATCAGTTTACAAAATCTAGAAGCGATTCATCATCATAAAACTGGAGCCTTAATGCGCTGTGCGGTCCAAATGGGAGCATTGGCTGCAGGTCAAGCCGGATTAGAGGTCTTACCGCAGTTAGATCGCTATGCTGCTGCAATTGGCCTCGCCTTTCAAGTACAAGATGATATTTTAGATATCATCAGTGATACACAAACACTAGGGAAACCGCAAGGCTCCGATCAACAATTGAATAAAAGTACCTATCCTGCTTTACTGGGATTACAAGGTGCCATCAATAAAGCTCAGGCTCTGTTTGAAGAAGCGCTCGAAGCGTTACGGACAATTCCTTATAATACCGAGCACCTTGAAGCGTTCGCCCGATACGTCATCGAGCGCAAAAACTAACACTATAAGCGCGCATAACTATGACTCTTGATATCTCAAAATATCCGACACTGGCTCTCGCAAATACTCCTGATGAGTTACGAAGTCTGCCAAAAGAAGTTCTCCCAAAACTGTGTGAGGAACTACGCACCTATTTACTCAACTCCGTCAGTCGTTCAAGTGGTCATCTTGCTTCGGGCTTAGGCACCGTTGAACTCACCGTCGCATTGCATTATGTTTATCAAACACCTTTTGATCACTTAATTTGGGATGTTGGACACCAAGCTTATCCACATAAAATCCTCACCGGGCGACGCGAGCAAATGTCGACTATTCGTCAAAAGGATGGGCTCCACCCTTTCCCCTGGCGGGAGGAGAGTGAGTATGACACCTTATCGGTTGGGCACTCTTCAACCTCAATCAGTGCCGCTCTTGGAATGGCGATCTGCGCAGAAAAAGAAGGCAATAATCGTAAGGTGGTGAGCGTTATTGGTGATGGTGCGATTACGGCCGGAATGGCGTTTGAAGCCATGAATCATGCCGGTGACGTCAATCCCGATATGCTCGTTATTCTCAATGATAATGAAATGTCTATCTCTGAAAATGTTGGTGCGCTCAACAACCATCTTGCCCAAGTTTTATCAGGCAGCCTTTACACTTCGATTCGTGAAGGTGGCAAAAAAGTCTTGTCGGGTATCCCGCCAATTAAAGAACTTGTTCGCCGTACTGAAGAACACTTAAAAGGAATGGTTGTGCCCGGTACTTTATTTGAAGAATTGGGCTTTAACTACATTGGCCCTATCGACGGACACGACGTCCTTGAGTTGATCAAAACCATTAAAAATATGCGTGACCTTAAAGGCCCTCAGTTTTTACACGTCATGACCAAAAAAGGCAAAGGTTATGAGCCAGCAGAGAAAGATCCTATTGGTTATCATGGAGTGCCTAAATTTGATTTACGCCACACTAGCTTGCCAAAAAGCACAAATAATCAACCTACTTTTTCAAAAATTTTTGGTGATTTTCTATGTGATATGGCGGCACAAGATCCTAAGTTGATGGCGATAACCCCAGCCATGCGAGAAGGCTCGGGCATGGTTCGTTTTTCCAAAGAATATCCACAAAAATATTTTGATGTCGCGATTGCTGAGCAACATGCGGTCACACTCGCAACGGGTATGGCGATCGGGGGACACCATCCGATTGTCGCTATTTACTCCACCTTCTTACAACGCGCTTATGATCAGCTCATTCATGATGTCGCCATCATGAACTTACCTATCATGTTTGCCATTGATCGTGCAGGTTTAGTCGGTGCTGATGGTCAAACTCACCAAGGAGCGTTTGATCTCAGCTTTATGCGCTGTATTCCAAATATGTTGATCATGGTGCCTGCTGACGAAAATGAGTGTCGGCAAATGCTCTATACCGGCCATTTACACCAAGGCCCTAGCGCAGTGCGTTATCCTCGAGGTCATGGTATGGGCGTCTCGATTGATCAAACCTTTTCCGCATTAGAATTAGGTAAAGGGCGAATCATGCGTCATGGTGAAAAAGTCGCCATCCTTAGCTTTGGCACACTACTTCCTTATGCATTAGACGCCGCTGCCGAACTAAATGCCACTGTAGCCGATATGCGATTTGTTAAACCACTTGATGAATCCTTGATTATAGAGTTAGCAAACTCTCACGATGTTTTGGTTACCCTAGAAGAAAATGTCATCGCAGGTGGAGCAGGAACCGGTGTGGTTGAGTTTTTAATGAGTCAAAAACTCGTCAAACCAGTACTTCACCTCGGTTTGCCCGATCAATTTATCGCCCAAGGCACCCAAGAAGAGCTGCATACGGAATTAGGCTTGGATGGCCCCGGTATTCAAAGGGCCATTGAAGCCTATTTAGCGAAATAATACTCAGGCCTTCTTATTCGAGAAGGCCTTTTTGTATTGGATTTTGCCAAGCAAATAAACTAAACAGTCGTTGCCAATGCTCATCAAAAGAGGCTGTGAGTATTAACGGTTGCTCAGTATAAGGATGAATAAAGCTGAGTTCACTCGCATGCAACATCAAACGTTGAATTTGATATTGCTGTCGATACAAACGATTATGTTTTCCATCTCCATGCGTGGTATCCCCGACAATCGGATGGCGCAAATGTGCCATATGGCGACGTAACTGATGTTTACGCCCAGTTTGTGGTTTTAGTTCCATGAGACAGTAGCGCGTGGTTGGAAAAGCCCCTGTTGAATACGGCACTTCTACTTTAGCAATCGGCTGATAGGCAGTAATCGCTGACTGAGGCGCTTTATCCTGCTTAGCAAATTTATCAGCGATTTTATCCAGTTCTTGTTTCAACGGGTAATCTAATACTCCACCTTGTTCAATCCAGCCCCGAACAAGAGCATGGTAAGTTTTTTCCATTTTATGCTCAGCAAACATCGGCATCATCATGGCCGCGGTTTCACTCGATAAAGCAAAAACCAACACACCCGATGTTGGTCTATCTAGACGATGCAGAGGATAGACATGCTGACCGATTTGATCACGCAACATCTGCATGACAAATTGTGTTTCATGTTTATCCAACCAAGAGCGATGCACTAACATTCCAGCGGGTTTATTAACCGCCACCAAGTAATCATCTTGATAAATGATCTCTAGCATGATGCCACTGCCTTATCTATCTGATGTAATACATTTAATATGGCTTGATATTGTGGTTGTTCTTGCCACACTTCAACAAAATAGGGAGTGAGTAAAAAGCCTTGCGGTAATGGGGCGTTATCTGCCAATAACTGCTGCATACGCGGTAAAAAAATCCATTGTAACCACTCATGAGGATGTAAAATGTCCAATGAAAAGGGTTCTTTACTCTGTAAATAGTGCACCTTTGGTTTCTGATGTTGCCAGAGAGCCGCCGCTTTAAGCTCTTTTTCCAATGCGGTTAATAAAGCGGAGAAAGGAATTAGATGAGTCATGAAGTTTTACATCGCTAGCCTTGAATTAGCGGCAGATGATACCATCTATTCATGACAAAAAGTTAGGATCAAATTAATCTCTATGCAACCTATCCATCCCCTTACGACGCTGCTTAAGCAAAGTGGCTGCCAATACCTTGTGTTTGATCTTGGCCGGAGAATTCAGCCAATCGAAGCAAAACAATTTCAAAAAATTGAACAAGGCCAGCAGCCCTATCCTTACCCTTTACAACGTCAAGCTCATTTAGCCATTGTGTATTGGAATGAGCATCAGCAACCGTGGATCTGGTTCACGAAATTTCCACTCGATGAGCGAGGATTACTCATTCAAGCTGAGATAAATCAGTTTATCCAGTATGTGATCGAAGCGATGGGCTCTCGCTTACAACAAACGCTCACTGAAGAACAGCAGCAAAAATTAGCCAATAACCCCTACACGTTTCAACCAACCGAAGAAAAAATGGCCGTGTTACATAGCCAAATTCGAGCCCAACTTCATTTGCCCACTAGCCAATATTATGAACATGCGCAACACTATTTTTCCGGAGGGCTTGGCTGGGAAAATTGGCAAACCGTCGGTCTGCAAGGCATCAGTGACATCGGCGCTCGTTTAAGACAACAAAATAATAGTGTATTCATTCGCAAAGCCCTTGACCACCTCCCCAGCTCACCACTGTATGCTCTGCTTGGGGTGCTTGAACATGTCAACATTCCCGATAACATTGCCAGTAAACTGTACGAGATGGCCAACCAGCAAATGTCCAGCTCACAAACGGATCTCTTTTTGCTCTCAGCCTTAGTACGTGCCCTTTCAGGTGCAACACCAAATTATTTAGCTAAATTGACCGATGCTATCCTCGCCACACCTGATTATTGCCATCAAGAGGTATTAATTGGTCTTGCTGGACGAGCTTGGTCAACACTGAGAGAGAGTGGCCGCGCTCAACGTTTTTTACTTCGCTTAGTACAAACGGAGAATCAAACGCTGTTTAACCGGCTCTTTGCCGATTTAGTCATGTTACCGGAACTACGCATGGTGTTATTGCCTTTGCTGCATACCAGCCCATCACCTGAATTAGCCAAAGCGCTGCTCCAGTTACAACGTTCAACAAAACAATCCTCATAAACTAAGGAAAAAGCATTCATGACGAGTAACCTCATTTATATCCTTTTACTCAGCCTGATCTGCTTTGCATTTTGGCAACAACGCCGCCAAGCTGAGATAGCCAAACGGCACATTACTCGTCACTGTTCCAACCTAGAATTACAACTGCTGAGTGTCTCTTTCGGCCAACACAAATGGAAAGCGCCAGATAAAGGCTGGCGCTGGTATACGATCTATTATTTTGAATTTTCGGCACTGGGGGACGATTACTACCAAGGAGAGCTTATAATGGCTGGTTTTCGTCCGGTAAACATTCAGCTTCCACCGTATAGAATATAGCCTAGCTCATCATTCTTGTTCTGGGGTTAACCATTGATACTGATGGAAATGACCAAACATCTCTTCCTGAGTATGTTGATGCTGAAAGCCCAACTTATGTAAGATGGCAATCGCTGAAGCATGTTCAGCATTCACTATTGACATCACCTGTCTCAAGTTTAATCGTTGACAGATATTGGGGAAAAAAGCGCTCAATGCTTCACTGGCTAGCCCTTGTCCCCAATAAGACTTATCAAATAAAAAACCGAGTTCGGCATACTCATCATAGATTTCAATATACATATGCCCCATATACTCTCGGTTATAGTTATCTAACACGGCCATGGCATATAAATGCTCATCATGTAAAATACGCTGAAAGAGCTGCCGAGCCGATGCTACCGTCTTCGGGCCATTCATTTGCGCGCGATTTTTCACACAGCAGTTGAGCATTAAAAAGTCAGATTCAAACGCATCGGTATAGGGAACAATTAATGTTCTACGTGTCACTATCGTCACTGACAATCCTTTGTTTGCAGATATTTTAGAACTCACTCACCGCTTCAAGGTTAACCTGAAAAGGTGAGCGAGAAGGTAAACCAATGCTGACGGTGTTGTATTGATCTTAACAAGGTTTTCACCACATCAAGTTATTATTCTATTTATTTACTTGATGAGCGTTTCAAACAGAGCACGCTCTTAGAAAAGACTAAGAAAAGCCCCGACACGAACGTATCGGGGCTTAAGTCTTACTCGTAGCGATCCTGCCACTAAATGGTTGCTCCCTGCATCATCCTTAATAGTGGTTGAATCCAGCAACCCAATCCTCTGCTTCGCCACCTTGGCGGTGTCCTTACAATCCGTTTTGCCAATCTATCCCGATCAGCTTTCATCACTTGTTCCTTGAGCGGTGTCCTTCCATCATCCTGATGGTATCCCTACCTCATCCCGAGGATCCTAGCTATCCATGCCCATTAACCTCTTGTTAATGGTCATATCCTTATTTGTCCATCGTTCCTGACAGCAACGATCCTTGCTTGCCGTATTCATCCTGAAGTGCTCTTCCGTGAATCTTTCCCATTCCCTGTCATGTTCCTATCGACAAGACATAATCTACCTCTTTTCGCTTCTTTTACAATCCCCCAAACAAGAGATTAATACTCACCCCACATCACAACCATCAATTAAAAATAAATAAATTCAATAGGTTAATGATAAAATCCCATAAAAACTCGTCAAAAAACGCTCTTCTCTCACAGGCTTTGTGAGCGATCTCTTACATGACAATCCCTCTTTTGCTAACCACGATTTATCAGTAAGATGAGCGAGGATCAAATATAAGGAGCCATTATGCTCACCCAAGACGCCACTCATGAGTTAACCACGGTACTGACTCAGTTACAGCAGCAAGGGAAACAACCCACCGTCGCCTTAGTGAAAGCACGGTTATCTTCGAGTGTTCCAATGCCAGCGATAATTGCAGCCATCAAAAGCTGGAAAAATAGTCAGCGAGTCCCCAAAATAGAAATTGCCACCCCCAAAAATGACGCTCAACAACGAATTCAAGAACTAGAACAAACCGTTCTCGCGCTCATTACCCGTGTGGAAAAGCTGGAAATCGCCTTACTGAATAAGGAATCCGTATGAGAATTTGGGTTGATGCCGATGCTTGCCCGAAAGTGATTCGAGAAACATTAATTCGAGCGGCAGAGCGCACTGGTGTGGAATGTACTTTTGTGGCAAACCATCTTATTCCTTTACCGAAACGCGCCAATATCTTTGTGCTACAAGTACCAGCAGGATTCGATATTGCCGATAATGAAATAGTTAAGCGTGTTGCGCCCCATGATCTGGTCATTACATCAGATATTCCATTGGCCGATGAAGTGATCAGTAAAGGGGCGCTCGCGTTAAGCCCAAGGGGTGAGCTTTTCACGACAGAAACCATCAAAGCACGTTTAAATATACGTGACTTTCTCGATACCATGCGCTCAAGTGGTATTCAAACAGGCGGGCCCAGTGCACTTTCGCAAACTGAACGACGTGAGTTTGCCAACCATCTCGACCGGTGGCTAACCAAACGACGCTAAATGAACTAGGGAAGCACGACATGTCCTTCCCTTTAGTGCTCAGCGGATAATAATACGGCGATTTTATCCGCATGCCCCTCTATCGCTGCACCGCTTTAAAACGCGGATTAGTTTTACAAATCACGTACAAGCGCCCCCGTCTTTTGACAATTTGACAATCCGGATGACGTAATTTTGCACTCTTTAACGAACTTAATACTTTCACTTTTTTTCCTTATTCACTAAAACGAGAAAATCGACGATTGAAGTTGGCAACGCGTCCTTCTTTTTGAATGACTCTCTGTTTGCCGGTGTAAAATGGATGTGACTGTGATGACACTTCAATCGTAAAATAAGGATAGATTTCTCCTTCAAATTCGATTGTCTTATCCGTTTTCAAGGTCGAACCAATCACAAAATAGTGATCAACGCTTGTATCGTGGAATACTACAGGCCGATAT
Source organism: Vibrio sp. V30_P3S12P165 (assembly GCF_009904905.1). Taxonomy (NCBI): domain Bacteria; kingdom Pseudomonadati; phylum Pseudomonadota; class Gammaproteobacteria; order Vibrionales; family Vibrionaceae; genus Vibrio; species Vibrio sp. V30_P3S12P165. The sequence continues at coordinate 97,537 of NZ_WXWH01000046.1, forward strand.
TCGGGATGAATCCCTTGTTTCATAGTTACCCCTCCAAAAAGATGTTATGTTATAACAACACAATTAGGAATCATTATCATATATTTTGCAAGCGATTTATGCTTAAGACTGTGATATTTTGTTGGCTCTGTTTTTTGCCGAATATCACGATAATGTACAACCTTGACCCCATCGCAATAATAGAAAGTCCTTACCAAGAAAAATTTGCCGTTCCGCGCCAGCCTCGTCTGGTTCCCAGTGCGACAGCTCGAGTCAAATTACTTGGCGAGCTAAATTGCTTTGAAGCCATCAGAGGGATTGAACAATTTAGCCACCTCTGGTTACTGTTCTTATTTGATAAAAATCTTTCTGCAGGCTGGAAACCCACCGTGCGCCCCCCTCGTTTAGGTGGCAATGAACGCATCGGCGTACTGGCTTCTCGCTCCACCTTTCGTCCTAATGGAATTGGCATGTCCGCCGTTACGCTACAAGGGGTAGAAAAAGAGGGCGAGCAAATATACTTACAACTCGGTAGTGTCGATCTGGTTAACGGCACACCCATTATCGATATTAAGCCCTATCTGCCCTATTCCGATTCAATCCCAGATGCAACAGGCGGTTACGCAGAAGATGAACCAAACCGTAGCGAAGTGCGATTTAGCTCATCAGCCCTGACAACGCTACAAAAGTTACCGCAAGGACAAGTTCAACAATCGGTGATTGCCGAAGTGTTAGCTCAAGATCCCCGCCCGGCTTATAAGAAAAATCGTCCTGATCCACGAGAATATGCGGTAAATTTGTACGACCTTAACGTAAAATTCACCGTTAATGAGCAGTTAGTGACAGTCACAGCCATAGAACGCTTTTGACATGAGCGTTTGACTGATATTATTAGCGACTCATGTATTTTTTATCACCCACACGGTGGTAACCCTTTAAACTTTTAATGAACGGATACCTAAATGCGTACCAGTAAATATCTTCTTTCTACTCTGAAGGAGACTCCAAACGACGCAGAAGTTGTGAGCCATCAGCTCATGCTACGTGCAGGTATGATCCGTAAGCTAGCTTCAGGTCTTTATACTTGGCTACCTACAGGTCTGCGCGTCTTGCGTAAAGTCGAAAATATTGTTCGCCAAGAGATCGACAATGCCGGTGCTATTGAAACCCTGATGCCCGTAGTTCAACCCTTTGAACTATGGGAAGAAACTGGTCGCTCTGAAAAAATGGGCCCCGAGCTACTTCGCTTTACTGACCGCCATGTTCGTCCGTTTGTACTTAGCCCGACGGCTGAGGAAGTAATCACTAACTTGGTGCGTAATGAGGTGAGCTCTTATAAACAGCTACCTCTCAACTTATATCAGATCCAGACTAAATTTCGTGATGAACGCCGCCCTCGTTTTGGTGTCATGCGTGCTCGTGAATTTTGTATGATGGATGCTTACAGCTTCGACATCGACAAAGCCGGATTAGAAAAATCTTACCAAGCCATGCACCAAGCTTACTGTAAAGCATTTGATCGCATGGGGCTTGATTACCGTCCAGTATTAGCCGATACCGGCGCTATCGGTGGTAATGGTTCACATGAATTCCACGTACTGGCAGAAAGCGGCGAAGATATTATTGCCTTTTCGACCGAGTCAGATTACGCAGCAAACATTGAAAAAGCAGAAGCCGTTGCCCCAGCAGTTGAACGTGCTGCGCCAACTCAAACGATGACACTGGTTGACACGCCGAATGCAAAAACCATAGCAGAATTGGTTGAGCAACACGGCCTGCCTATCGAAAAAACCGTTAAAACGCTGTTTGTGAAAGCGTCTGATGACATTGAAGCACCTATTATTGCCCTGATCATTCGTGGCGATCATGAACTGAACGAAATTAAAGCAGAAAATCTTCCTGAAGTGGCTTCACCGCTTGAAATGGCAAATGAAGAAGAAATCCGTGCTCTGATTGGTGCTGGCCCTGGTTCGCTTGGTCCTGTTGGCCTTGAATTACCCTTTATCGTCGATCGTAGTGTCGCGGTGATGAGTGATTTTGCTGCTGGCGCAAACATTGATGGAAAACACTACTTTGGTATCAACTGGGGCCGTGATGTTGAGCTAGATAAAGTGAAAGATTTGCGTAATGTCGTGGAAGGCGATCCGAGCCCATGTGGAAAAGGAACTTTACAGCTTAAGCGAGGTATCGAAGTCGGTCATATCTTCCAACTGGGTACCAACTATTCTGAGAAAATGAACTGTGGTGTACTCGACTCCAATGGTAAACACACGATTTTAGAGATGGGATGTTACGGTATTGGTGTCTCACGTGTGGTGGCTTCGGCTATCGAACAAAACAACGATAAATACGGCATCATCTGGCCTGACGCCATTGCTCCTTTCCAAGTGGCCATCGTACCAATGAATATGCACAAATCTGAACGCGTTCAAGCAGCAGCAGAAAAATTATACGCTGAACTAACTGCAGCCGGTATTGATGTTCTGTTTGACGATCGTAAAGAACGCCCAGGTGTGATGTTCTCAGATATGGAGCTAATTGGTATTCCTCACACGATCATTATTGGTGATCGCAGTATGGATGAAGGTAACTTTGAATATAAACATCGTCGTAGTGGTGAAAAATCCGCCGTGCCGATGGCCAATATTGTCAGCTTTATTCAAGCACAATTGGTTTAATTTCCTTGTGGTTACTTCTAAAGGCTGCTTTGTCGCAGCCTTTTTATTTATCTTTAACCATTTACCCTATTTTCCTCTCGATAAAAGAACATAGGCGGCTTATAGCCCGCTCATCCTAATTGAATCAAAACCTCAACGTCCAATGATCTCAGCCGTCATCCACGTGAGCGGTTGATTAATTCACCCATCCTGTCATTACGTTGCGCCAACGCAAGGTGAGAGTTTTGTGTTTCTGTTGCTCTCTGTGTATTATCGAGAACAGTTATCATTGATAAAAATAGGAACAAACCATGCAAGTTTATGCTTGTTGTGACTTAGTGCGCGAACTCTACGCACAGATTGGCAGTGGCGATCAAGCCTATATCCCACAAGCCATTTCCTGCGCTATTCGAGCACTCAATGAAGTTGCAGCCGATACCTCTTTACCGAAAGAGACCCGAGAAAAAGCCGCATTCGCAGCGGCAAACCTACTGATTTCTGATTTTGAGGACTAAAAATGAATCTCAATAACTTTGCCAGTATGGATCCCATTATGTTGATGAGTATTGTCAACATGAAATTGCGTGATGAATTTGAGGGAGATTTGGATAAGCTTGTGGCTTATTTTGATATTGACCGCACAAAACTCGAAGCGCGTTTAGCCAGTGCTGGCTTTGAATTTTTACCTGACGCTGGACAATTTCGCTAACAAAAGAAAAGGCCTAGAAACCTAGGCCCTCATTCATTACCCTAAATATTTACGGGCATTTTGGAACATTCGCATCCAAGCACCATTTTCCCCCCAATTATCGGGGTGCCATGAGTTGGCAACAGTGCGGAACACTCGCTCTGGGTGTGGCATCATAATCGTGACGCGACCATCTTGAGTGGTTAAGCCAGTAATCGCATTCGGTGAACCGTTCGGATTATTCGGATACTGCTGGGTTGGCTGACCGAAATTATCGACAAAACGTATCGCAATCGTACCTGACTGTTCAATAGCGACTAAATGCGCATCATCACGAACTTCCACTCGACCTTCACCATGAGAAACCGCAATCGGCATGCGAGAGCCCGCCATATCCGCAAAGAATAATGAATTGGATTTTTGTACTTCCACTAAGCTAAAGCGAGCTTCAAACCGTTCTGATTCATTACGCACAAACCGTGGCCATAAATCGGCACCGGGAATTAACTCTTTTAAGTTAGAGAGCATCTGACACCCATTACACACCCCGAGTGAGAAAGTATCTTGACGATTAAAGAACCCTTCAAACTGATCACGCGCTTGTGTATTGAACAACACCGATTTTGCCCAGCCTTCACCGGCCCCTAGCACGTCGCCATAAGAGAAGCCACCACAAGCCACCAGACCTTGATACTCATCCAATACCGCTTGGCCTGTTAAAATATCACTCATATGTACATCTATGGCATGGAAGCCAGCGCGATCAAAGGCCGCCGCCATTTCAACATGAGAGTTAACCCCTTGCTCACGCAAAATGGCCATTTTAGGTTTTATCCCTTGCGCAATATAAGGTGCTGCAATGTCTTGCTTCACATCAAAAGAGAGCGAGACATTCAAACCGGGGTCATTATTCTCTTGTTTAGCGACAAATTCTTGCTCAGCACAAGCAGGGTTATCACGCAGCGCTTGCATCTTATGCGTCGTTTCTGCCCAGATGGTCCGTAATTCAGTTCGAGAACGCTCAATCAAGGTTTGAGTACCTTGGTTAATCACAAACTTATCAGAACATTCAACGGCACCAATCACGTGTGAGCAGTCGGCTAATCCATGCCCAGCCAGAACAGAAAGCACATCATCCAGTCCATCATTTTTGACTTGGATAACCGCGCCTAGCTCCTCATTGAATAACGCCGCAATCGCATCATCACCCAAGGTTTCAATATTGGCGGTGATGCCGCAATGCCCTGCAAAGGCCATTTCGGCTAGCGTCACCACTAAACCGCCATCCCCTTTATCATGATAAGCCAGCAATTGCTGGGTACGAACGAGGGTTTGCATCGCATCAAAAAATCCTTTGAGCTGCTCAGCATTATCCACATCAGCAGGTTTATCACCCAGTTGCTTATAAACTTGCGCTAATGCAGTTGCCCCAAGGCGATTTTGACCATGACCTAAGTCAATCAGCAGCAAGCAACTGTCACCTTGATCAGTTCTCAATTGCGGTGTCACGGTATTGCGCACATCGTCAACACGAGCAAAAGCGGTGATGATCAATGAAAGGGGTGAGGTCACCTCTTTTGGCTCACCATGTTCTTGCCACTTGGTCTTCATCGACATGGAATCTTTACCAACCGGGATGGTTAACCCCAGCGCAGGACACAGCTCTTCGCCTACCGCTTTAACCGCTTGATAAAGACCAGCATCTTCACCGGGGTGACCCGCTGGCGACATCCAGTTAGCCGAGAGTTTAATGTGTTTAATATCCCCGATATCGGTCGCCGCAATATTGGTGAGTGATTCTCCGACCGCTAAACGTGCCGAAGCGGCAAAATCGAGCAAAGCAACGGGAGTGCGTTCACCCATCGACATGGCTTCACCATGATAAGTATCAAAACTGGCTGCGGTTACCGCGCAGTTTGCCACAGGAATTTGCCATGGCCCGACCATTTGGTCCCGAGCAACCAAACCGGTTACCGAACGGTCACCAATGGTAATCAAGAAGGTTTTTTCCGCTACGGCAGGTAAACGCAGTACGCGATCCAGTGCTTCATTTACTTCAATACCACGGCGATCAAGTGCAGGACTGATGACCTTCTGAGTTACCGCATCACGGTACATTTTCGGTGGTTTACCCAATAAAATATCCATGGGCATATCAATCGGCGTGTTATCAAAATGGCTATCTTCCAGCGTCAAATGACGCGTTTCAGTGGCCTCACCGACCACGGCATAAGGAGCACGTTCACGTCGGCATATCGCATCAAACACCGGCATATTTTCAGGAGACACCGCCATCACATAGCGCTCTTGTGACTCATTACACCAGATTTCCAGTGGGCTCATGCCGGGTTCATCATTCGGTACATCACGCAATTGGAAGACTCCACCACGATCGCCATCATTAACTAATTCAGGCAGTGCATTTGAAATGCCACCAGCACCGACATCATGGATAAAGGCGATAGGGTTAGCCTCGCCCATTTGCCAGCAGCGGTCGATCACCTCTTGGCAACGACGCTCCATTTCTGGGTTTTCACGTTGAACTGAAGCAAAATCGAGATCTTCTGCTGATTGACCGGAAGCCATGGATGAGGCAGCACCACCACCAAGGCCGATATTCATCGCAGGGCCACCTAATACAATTAATTTAGCACCGACGGGGATCGTTTTTTTCTGTACATGCTCCGCTCGAATATTTCCCATCCCCCCTGCGATCATGATCGGCTTATGATAACCTCGCACCTCTTCCCCGGCATGCGAGGTGACTTTCTCTTCATAAGTACGGAAGTACCCTAATAAGTTCGGACGACCAAATTCGTTATTAAATGCTGCGCCCCCCAAAGGGCCTTCTAGCATAATGTCTAATGCCGAAACAATTCGGCTTGGCTTACCAAAATCACTCTCCCATGGTTGAACAAACCCAGGAATACGTAAGTTAGAAACGGTAAAACCCACCAACCCAGCTTTCGGCTTACCACCAATGCCGGTTGCGCCTTCGTCACGAATTTCACCACCAGATCCAGTAGCCGCTCCCGGCCAAGGTGAAATAGCGGTTGGATGGTTATGGGTTTCAACCTTCATTAAGATATGTGCATCTTCATGATGATAACCATACTGACGAGAATTGGGATCCGGGAAAAAGCGACCCACTTTTGAACCCGTCATCACTGCTGCGTTATCTTTATAAGCAGACAGCACATGATCTGGCGTCACTTCGAAGGTATTTTTAATCATCTTGAACAGTGATTTGGGCTGCTCAACCCCGTCGATGGTCCAATCGGCATTAAAAATTTTATGGCGGCAATGCTCTGAATTAGCCTGAGCAAACATCATTAGCTCAATATCATTAGGATTACGCCCTAACTTAATAAAGCTTTCAACCAGATAATCTATTTCATCTTCCGCTAACGCCAGCCCAAGGAAAACGTTTGCTTCTTCAAGTGCAGTGCGGCCTCCCGTCAAAATATCGACTTGAGACATGGGGGCGGGTTCAGCCACACGAAATAGAGCCGCTGCGGCATCCAGTTCGGTAAATACCGTTTCCATCATTCGGTCATGAATAAGCGCAGCGAGTTTTGTCCGTTGCGACTCCGACAAAGGCTCTTCACTGGTAATATAATAAGCGGTTCCTCGCTCAAGCCGTTTGACTTGAGTTAAACCACAATTGTGGGCAATATCAGTTGCTTTAGAAGACCAAGGTGAGATCGTCCCAGGACGAGGAGTAACCAGCAGAAGCAAACCTTGCGGTTGATGCTCTTGAATAGTGGGACCGTAAGTTAGGAGCTTCTCTAGTTTACTCAGATCAGAAGCCTCTAACTCTGCTTTTAGATCAGCAAAATGCATAAACTCAGCATAGATGCCAGTCACTGGTAGGGTTTGTTCACGACATGTTTCAAGCAATTTTTGAACTCGAAACTCAGAAAGCGCCGGGGAGCCACGCAAAATTCTCATGTGCTTAGGTCTCTATATACAAGTGATTAAGATGAAATTGGCATAAATTCAATTAATTACAATACGTTAGTGGTGTTTAATAAAACCTATGCCAGTGTCACCTCGTCATTGCGTGGGCATTATAAAGGATTTCTTTTTGTGACGTAACACCAAAAGCAACCGTTTGCGTCATTTTTTGTTAAATTTGCATGATGGCACATTTCAAACACTCTCATCTGTTCATCACGCAAAGAATAACGTCTAAACTTTGCCTTGACGCTGGGGTTTGGTATAAAGGCAGTAATTGATGTAAGAGATCTCGAATTAATGACTGTATTCCCTGGCGCGTCTTTTGGTCGCAACTTATGGCTTATTTGCCTCACACTCTTGATGGCGGGTTGTCAAATTGACTCTGATCCTCAAAGTGAATTGGAGCAAATTCGCGCTCGCGGTGTTCTCCGGGTTGGCACGCTCAATAATCAATTATCTTACTATATTGGCCCTGAAGGCCCATCAGGGCTTGATTATGAACTGGCGCGTGAGTTTGCCCGTGAATTAGGGGTTCGGTTAGAAATGAAACCGGCCTACCGGCTTTCTAGCCTCTTCCCCGCCCTTAACAATGGTGAGATTGATATTATCGCAGCAGGATTAAGCCAATCGGAATCTCGTTTAAAAGAGTACCGCGCCGGGCCTGCTTACTACTATGTGTCTCAGCAAGTGGTATATAAACCCGGCCAATGGCGTCCTCGCAACATTAACCAATTATTAGCCAAACAAGATGAACTGCTGGCACAAAATAGTCAGCAACCCATTTTTAAAATTGTCAATGATACTCACTTCACCAGTACCTTAGCGGCGATTAAAGCATCACAGCCTGATTTTAAATATCAAATCGACAATAATGCCGATGTCAGTGAGCTTCTCAAACAAGTCTCTAAAGGTGAGTTACTCTTTACCATGGCTGACTCAGTGGAGATATCGCTATCACAGCGCATTTATCCAGATATTGCGACCGCTTTTGAAATGACGGAAGATCAGCCTATTTCTTGGTTTATGCGTCGCTCTGATGATGAAAGTCTCTATGCATTAGTGATTGAGTTTTTTGGTACATTAAAGCAATCTGGTGCACTCGCTTCACTAGAGGAGAAGTATATCGGTCATGTGGGTAATTTCGATTACGTTGATACTCGAGCGTTTATTCGAGCTTTAGACACTCGTCTACCTAAATGGATACCCTTATTTCAAAAATACTCAGAAGAATTTGACTGGCGATTGATTGCTGCCGTGGCCTATCAAGAATCACATTGGAACCCAAGCGCCAAATCACCAACAGGAGTGAGAGGAATGATGATGCTCACACTACCCACAGCACGCAGTGTCGGGGTAACCAATCGACTCAATCCTGAGCAATCGGTTCGCGGTGGTGTTGAATACTTACGACGAATGGTTGCGAGAATCCCAGATAGTATACCGCAGCATGAAAAGATTTGGTTTGCGCTCGCTTCCTATAATGTTGGCTATGGGCACATGATGGATGCACGCCGATTAACCAAACAACAAGGTGGTTCTCCGGATGCTTGGGCCGATGTCAAAGATCGCCTACCCCTCTTACGTCAAAAAAAATATTTCACTCAAACGCGCTACGGCTATGCGCGTGGCGATGAAGCTCGTACTTATGTAGAAAATATTCGTCGCTACTATCAAAGTATTATTGGCCATCTGGAACCGCATCCTAATACTGAATTAGAGACCGGAACGGAAGATTTACTGGTCATTACGGTTACAGAAGAGTCGATAGATAGTGAGGCTCAAGCTGATCAAACAAATAACGAGGCCCAAAGCCCTGAAACTGGTCAGGACTAAAGCCTGCGAGAAATCAACCGCGGATGTCGCTCTGAAAGTAAATTTCAGCGCCATAACGGTCAAAAATCACGCTCTACTCCCTTGATTTTTATCGTTCGAAATCATATCTATTCAAATGAGATGTTGAACCATAGTGTGACCCTTGTCGCTTGTAAAAAATAAAAAACCAGTGAAAATCAACGGTAACAAAAGGTTGATAAACTTTTATTTTTGGTTCCTTACAGACACAACGTCAAACCATTCACCTTGGTATTACATGATAAAAGACAGAGATGTCTAAGTAAGGTTGTTCTTATATCTGCAGTAGGAGGCGTTTTATGCTACGACGTAAACGTCAATCAAAGCTCTTTAATAAAGCGGTATCAGCTAACCGTCGTCGACGCATGCTGGCCAATACAAAGAAAAAAGTATTAGCTCGCCATCGAGCATTTGTTCAATTAATCGATTAACGTCAAAAGCAAACATCTATAACATAGGTGTTTGCTTACCCACTCGATTTAGTTTTTTCCCGATCTGTTTGTTGCTGTTTGTTGGCTTTAATCTCTTTTCTTCGCCGTTTGAAAAAGGCCTGCAGTTGGTCACGGCATTCATCTTCCAATAACCCTTTTTCAATAGTGGCATAATGGTACGCCGCTTGGCTGGCAAAAAGGTCGAGCACCGTACCAGCCGCACCTGCTTTTAAATCAGGCGCACCATAGACAATTCGCTTCACTCGGCTATGTAATAGCGCTCCAGCGCACATCGGGCAAGGTTCTAACGTGACATATAAGGTTGTCTCCGCTAAGCGATAATTTTGTAAAACCTTTCCGGCTTGACGAATGACTTGAATTTCGGCGTGCCCTGTCGCATCGTGATGGCTAATCGAGCGGTTCCAACCTTCGGCAATAATTTCCCCATTTTTAACTAATACAGCACCAACAGGTACCTCTCCTTCTGACTCGGCCTGCGCTGCTAACTGCAACGCTCTGCGCATAAAGATTTCATCTTGTTGAGTAAAAGGCTCTGTTATTTCTATCATACGTACCTCATGATTGGTTTAGCGAGATTATACCGCGAGCAGATTGATTGGTTAAGGTGATAAAAGTGAGGCGATACCCAAACAACTTGGCGTTACAGGTAGGCGGCAAGTAGGAAGGGTATATATCTAATAACGAGGGATGGCAGCTCAGAGGCAAAAGAGTCAGTTCGTGTGCATAGACATACTGTGATCGGTGGTGAACGAACGCCACCAAAAACTGCAGTTGATCCAAGTGGATGGATATCTCTTCGTTATCCTTGCCATAAAAAGCCCGTATCTACGGGCTCTTTATGTTTATTTACAGCGAATAGGTATACGGAGCCTGAATCCCCAGTGGTATACCTAATGCCCAGTACACAAGTAGGAAAATAGACCAACCAACTAGCATCGCTATCGAGTATGGCATCATCAATGAGGCCAATGTACCAATACCCGTCCCTTTCACATAACGCTGGCAATAAACAACCACCAGAGGGAAGAACACCATCAGAGGTGAGATAATATTCGAAACTGAATCACCCACACGGTAGGCCGCTTGAGACAGCTCAGGTGAAATACCTACCGCCATCAACATCGGAACGAGAATCGGTCCAATCAATGCCCATTTAGCTGATGCAGACCCAACTAATAGGTTCACTATCGCTGTTAATAAAATCATCCCAACGATCGTTGCTTGCCCAGGAAGGTTTAACGCTTTTAGCCCTTCAGCCCCATATAAAGCGAGCATGGTTCCGATATTCGAATGACTAAACGCAGATAAAAATTGCGCACAGAAGAAAGCCATCACAATGTACGCGCCCATCGTCGACATGGTCGAGGACATGGCTTTAATAACATCATTACTGGTACGAAAATTCCCAGTGACTCGTCCATAAACAACACCTGGAATAATAAAGAGTATAAAAATCAGCGGCACAATTGATTTCATAATGGGCGCAGAAAAAGCGGTCAACTCGCCTTCTCGTGAACGTAATGCCGATGTCTCTGGCCACAATGCGGCCACCAGTAGCGCAATTCCTAGTAACATCGCACCACCAGCATAACGAAAAGCTTTTGATTCAATAGCAGAAAACGATCCTAAATCAGGAGCCGTTTCTGCATCCTCATCGACAGGTACCTGATTCAGTCGTGGTTCAATAATTTTTTCTGTGACATACCAACCAATTGCGACAATCAGAATAGAAGATAACCCAGTAAAAAAGATATTTGCTAAAGGATTCACTTGATAGGTTTGATCAAGAATTTGTGCTGAGGTTTGAGTAAAACCAGCTAAAAGTGGATCAATCCCTGAGGGAATAAAATTAGCAGAGAAACCACCCGATACTCCGGCAAATGCAGCGGCAATACCAGCTAAAGGGTGTCGGCCTGCAGCATGGAATATGATCCCTCCCAATGGAATCACCAATACATATCCAGCATCCGCGGCAGTATGAGAGACAATGGCAACTAAGATCAACATTGGAGTCAATAATCTGGCTGGGGTAACGTTGAGCATTTTTTTCAATCCGGTGGTAATAAAACCAGATGAATCAGCCACCCCAACACCAAGCATGGCCACAAGAACAATACCTAATGGGGCAAAGCTGGTAAACGTACTAACCATATTGGCCAAAAAACTTGCCAGCGCTGTTCCTGTCAATAGATTGGTGACTTTCAGTGCTTCTCCCGTTCTAGGGTTTATCAGATCAAAATCAATATGGGAGAGTAAAGCAGAAGAGAGCCAGACGATGATCAATGCCCAAAAGAATAAAATAGCAGGGTCGGGAATTTTATTCCCGACCCGCTCGATAATATTTAAAAAACCATCAATCCGGCTAGATTTACCTGATGGTGATAAATTTACGGCTTGGTTACTCATGAATAAATCCTAATAGATGTTGTGATTGTGAGCCTTATTATGGATGCTTTGTTGGCTTTGAATGATGATTGTCTCTTATTTGCCTATCATTGAGACGATTTATAGCAGATCACGCATGGATATATTCTATAAAATAACCTATAGATAAGCATAAAATTTCAATTGAACAGAAACATCCAGAGACACATTTCAAATTAACGACATAATATAGCAACAAACAAAACACAGCTCATCTCAATATCTGGTACAAACCGATAACTGGGCCACAAAAATTTACATCGGCTGCATTTAACGATGACTTTAACCGCCTTATAAACGAAAAAACTAATCAAATTCACTGTATTGAGAAAGCATGGTTTTCAATTCAATTTGTTGAACTTGGCCATGGCGATCAAACCAAGAAGCTTGTATCACGATGGTTTTCAGCGAGCCGGATAATGTCACGGAAGGAACATCCCAATGAAGCGTATAAATAGGGTGACTACTATCTTCCCCAGTGACTAGATCATCGGTATAGTTAGCCACAGTAAGTGCGGAGGAGACACTTAATGCACCACGGGTACGAAACCATTCTAGTTTTTGCTCTGCGAGATTAAGCGCCTGAATACTGTGCATTGCAAAATCCGCTCTTTGCTCAATATAGGCTTGTAGTTTAACTAGCCCCAAGGCTCCAACGCCAATCAAAACAAATGAAATCATCACTTCAATTAAGCTAAATCCAAACTGTTTATTGCGCATACCACGATCCCTGTACCCATTTAAACTGACGAATCTTACGCAGTGGCGTATCAATTGCGTCTCGGTTAAACAAAAAATCCATCGCAGAGTTAAATACGGCATAAGTGTCAGGCGCATCCATCACATATCCCCCCGTGGGATAAAAAGCGCCATTTTGAAAATAAGCCGTATTATTCAACGAAATATTCGCCAATGATGCGGTCGACGCTTTTAATAGATCGGCTTGCGTTGGATTAAAGCTGTTCCATAGTGTACTGGTGGGGATAAACTCTGGCGTTCCGTCGGTGGCATTCGAAATAAAGTGGTAGATCATTCCTTTAAACGTTAAAGCGCCATGGGTCGAGAGCAGTCCATTATGCACGACTAAAATAATGCCATCTAAGCCACTCGCTGAATTGATCGCCTGACCAATAGCCGTTAAATCACTTTCTCCCAAATGACAACTGCCATAAACCCAAATGAGGTCTTGCCCGGCAATAATCTTGTTCTTAATTTTACTCCCACAGTCAGGAACCACCGCTGAAGAGGGCAAGCTTTGTTGGGTAAATAGCATTTTGCCACTGCTATCAACTAAATTGCTCGCTGAGATTTTACTAAAGTGGCTATCGGACATGATTTTGAACCAATCTTGTCGCATTTCACCAAATAAATCCTCAAAGGGGGTCTGATTGACATCTTTAATAAAATCTTTTTTTAAGTTACTGGGCATCGCGTAATTAGCACTGGTACTGGTGAGATAATCTGAATCACAATATTGACCTCGGGGAAAACCAGCATAAGGCGGATGAGCGTCACTTAATCCTTTATTTTGTACCGTACCGTGCACGACAAAATCCCGACTATACCGCAACATAGTACAAGCCCACTTATCGCCCTCTAAATGGGCTCCGGGATCCGCCAACATGGATAAGCCACCAGAAAAATACAAGTTTGAGGTGGCTCTCAATACACCAGAAGCGGCAGCCGGATAAGTCAGAGTTTTATGAACATGACTAAAACCGTATTGTGCTGTCACGCGTTGCTGCTTAAACGTTGGCTGTGTATAGCTAAATGTTATTGGGCCTAATGCATTACACTCGCTATATTGACTAGCATCAGGTAAAGATTGCGTCAGTTTGGTTAAGCTAAAAATGCACTCTAGCCCACCTTCAGCCACCCAATATTGTTGACGAGCTTTCACTTCATTCTGAGCTCGCTTAATTTGATAAAACAGCGTTTTATATGAACCTAAAGTAAGTACTAAAGCCACCGCAAGTAGTACCGAGGTAATCAGTAAGGTGGCAACCCCCTGCTGAAAGCGACTGTTCATTGCCAATTCCTCTGCATCAAACGTAAACTCATCTGTTGAGACACCGATGGTGCTTTCACCAAAGAGGCAGCTAAAACGATTGAAAGCATGCCACTTTGAGTACTTTCTCCTGCGACAAGATCATGTTGCACCGAAAATTGAGTCACTTTAATCTGCTTGGGATCAAACAAATTAAAGCACCCGGTTGCCGCTGAAGTTGCAGGCAAGGGGGCTGTACTACTTTTTTGACAATATTTCAGGTTATTTTTATCTAAACGATACACCGTATTACTGACACTAGCGCTAACCGCTGCCGGATGTTGATAGGCATACCCCACGAGTTCCGGTTCTGTAATAAAAAGGCCAACCGCACCAGAAAGTTTCAGTGAATGGGTATCCCAATGATCGTACCCTGCGCGCAGTACATCACTTTTCATCTGGTGTAGCACCACACTCATTTGTTGTAGCAGCATAATCTCTTTACTGCGTTGTAGCGAGGCTCGTTGATTGGATAAAAACAGACTTCCTATCATTCCTAAAGCGATCGCCCCCACCAGCCCTGCAATCATAAATTCAATCAAACTGCTTCCTGACTGCTTTGGTTTAACACTTAGTAAAGCCATAGTTTTCCCCAGAGAGACTACACACTTTGATACGCCCTGCTCGATTATGAATAATGACTTTAATGCCATCACTATCTTGAAAATGCTTTTTCAATGTGAGACTGCCAGCCTGAACCGGATTACCCATAACATAGTCAAATTTCACTGAATTAATCGAATCGGTGTTGTCTATAAACAGGTTTCGATAACGCTCACCCGATAATACCGCAATGATCTTCGGTGAGTTTGCTGGAGGTAAAACCGAAGAAGAAGAGAGTATCAACCGCCACTCTCCAGTGGTAGATGGCATCCCTTCAATATGAACCCATAAATCTTGCCCGCGAAACACCGCTTCCGATTTTGCTTGAATAAAAAAACCGTGTAACTCATCAGCTAGCGTAACCATCTTGGTCTGCTGATTTATATTGGTAAAATTCGGTGCGGAAAACGTAAGCATAACGGCCAGTACACTGACCGTTATCAGTAGTTCTAATAAGGTGAAGCCGCGAACCATTTCTCAAAATCCTTTGCAAACAGTGAGACATAACTGAATCAACTTGCTTTGATGCTAACAGCTACTAACAATAGGAAAAGATAGATTAATGGAACGAATGGACATGATTCGAACAAATAAATGCAACAGATCAGATAGGTTCGCTCAAGGTATGACGTTGGTCGAATTAATGATAGCCGTCGCCATCGTTGGCATTCTTGCTGGTATTGCCTACCCAGCATATACCCAATATGTCAAAGAGGCTCACCGTACTCAAGCAATAGCCGATATGGCAAAAATACAGCTCTATTTAGAAGAGCATTATGACTTGGGGTATTCCAGTCATGGTCTTTTGTCGGGAGGGAAATGTACCGTATGCGATTCTGATCCGGAACGCTACGCCTTGGCGATTGAGATCAGCCACGCAAGCTATACGATTTCAGCCACCCCTCTCGCTTCCAAAGGACAAGATACCGATGAATGTCAAGGAAAACGCTATTCAAAGCTTGAATTAAAAAGTACCGGAGAGCGACAACCAACCTCTTGCTGGTAGCGGTTTTAAACATAAAAAGCCCTAGTTGACGTAAGCAAACTAGGGCTTTTTGAGCAAATAAGGGATCAGATTAACTGGTTAGATCATCAAAAAACTTCTTCACTCCATTGAAAAAACCTTCAGACTTTGGCTTGTGCTTATTGGCGGCCTCTCCTCCACAAGAATCTTCCAATTCCCTGAGCAATTCTTTTTGACGAGCGCTGAGTTTAACGGGGGTTTCAACCACTAGTTTCACAATCAAATCACCAATTGCCCCTCCGCGCACACTTTTCACCCCTTTACCACGCATACGGAACATACGTCCGGTTTGCGTTTCTTCAGGAACTTTAAGATTCACACGGCCATCCAACGTGGGGACTTCAACTTCACCACCCAAAGCGGCCATAGCAAAACTCACCGGGACTTCACAGTACAAATTATTACCGTCCCGTTCAAAGATATGGTGTTCTTTTACATGCACTTGCACATATAAATCACCGGCTGGTGCACCCATTTCCCCGGCTTCACCTTCATTGGCTAAACGAATGCGATCGCCAGTATCCACTCCTGCGGGGATTTTAACATTCAAAGTTTTACTTTTCTGTTTTCGACCTTGGCCATGACAAACATTGCATGGATCTTTGATGATCTTACCTTTGCCATGACAAGTTGGGCAGGTTTGCTGAACGGCAAAGAAACCTTGCCGCATTTGAACTTGACCATGACCATGACAGGTCGGACAGGTTTCCGGCGTACTGCCTTTTTTCGCTCCAGAGCCATCGCAACTATCACAATGAACCAATGTTGGAACTTCAATTTCTTTGCTACAACCTCGAACTGCCTCTTCCAAAGTTAATTCCATGTTGTAGCGCAAGTCAGATCCGCGTTGAGGCCGAGGCGAACCACCGCGGCGTCCACCACCAAAAATATCACCAAACACATCACCAAAGATATCGCCAAAATCAGCACCGCCACCACTGAAGCCACCGCCACCAAAACCACCAGCACCTTGTTCAAAAGCTCGGTGCCCGTATTGATCATAAGCGGCTTTTTTCTGCGGATCAGTCAGAATCTCATACGCTTCTTTTACTTCTTTAAACTTATCCGCAGCACTGGCATCACCCGGATTACGGTCTGGGTGGTATTTCATCGCTAGGCGCTTATAGGCCTTTTTAATATCGCGCTCTGAGGCATCACGGCTAACGCCTAATACTTCGTAAAAATCACGTTTTGACATGTTTTAAGTCACCAATTGTTACTGCAAACGGACTGACCGCTTGGTGGTTGTATCGATATAGATAAAGGTTTTAGGCTTGTCCTTTATCTTTATAGACACAAAGATAATGACAAACTTACGGGCGTAAGAGTTACCCCAAACGCCCGCAAGCAAGACCGTAAGACTCCCGTTAGCTACCAAAGCGAACGGAGATTAAGAAAAATTATTTCTTATCGTCTTTAACTTCTTCAAACTCAGCATCAACGACGTCGTCTTGTGCTGCTTGCTGTTCAGCATTCGCACCTTGTGCCTGTGCTTGCTGCTGAGCGATTTCCATCAATTTTTGAGCTGCGGTCATTAGGGCTTGAACTTTTGCGTCGATTTCGGCTTTATCTTCACCTTTCTTCGCAGTTTCTAGCTCACTAATGGCTGCTTCAATTTTCTCTTTTTCATCCGTAGGCAGAGCATCACCGGCTTCTTCAATTTGCTTACGCGTTGCGTGAATCATTTGATCCGCTTGGTTACGTGCAGTCGCTAACTCTTCGAACTTCTTGTCCGCTTCTTTATTGGCTTCTGCTTCTTGAACCATTTTTTCGATTTCTTCATCACTCAAACCGCCAGAAGCTTGGATGGTGATATTTTGCTCTTTACCCGTTTGTTTATCTTTCGCTGACACATGCAAAATACCATCAGCGTCCAAGTCAAACGTCACCTCAATTTGTGGCATACCACGAGGCGCTGGGTTAATACCTTCAAGGTTAAACTGACCCAGAGACTTGTTATACATAGCTTGCTTACGCTCACCTTGTAAAACATGAATGGTAACAGCACTTTGGTTATCTTCAGCAGTTGAGAATACTTGATTCGCTTTGGTTGGAATCGTGGTATTTTTCTCAATCAGTTTTGTCATCACGCCACCCATAGTCTCAATACCTAGAGACAAAGGTGTCACGTCAAGTAATAGAACGTCTTTTACATCACCCGCAAGAACGCCACCTTGAACAGCCGCACCCACTGCAACCGCTTCATCAGGGTTAACATCTTTGCGCGCTTCTTTACCAAAGAACTCAGCCACTTTTTTCTGAACTAACGGCATACGAGTTTGACCACCCACCAAGATAACATCAGTGATGTCATTGACTGATAGGTCAGCATCCGCTAGTGCCACTTTCAATGGGTCTAAAGAGCGTTGAACTAAATCTTCAACCAATGACTCTAATTTAGCCCGAGTCACTTTGATGTTCATGTGTTTAGGCCCCGTTGCATCTGCCGTAATATAAGGCAGGTTGACATCGGTTTGCTGTGCTGAAGAAAGTTCGATCTTCGCTTTCTCTGCCGCTTCTTTTAGACGCTGCATTGCAAGTGGATCATGTTTCAAGTTGATCCCTTGCTCTTTGTTAAACTCATCAACGAGGTAGTTAATCATGCGGTTATCAAAGTCTTCACCACCTAGGTGTGTATCACCATTGGTCGCCAATACTTCGAATGTTTTTTCGCCTTCAACCTCATCGATTTCAATAATCGAAATATCAAACGTACCACCACCGAGGTCATAAACGGCGATTGTGCGATCACCACCTTGTTTATCAAGGCCATAAGCAAGCGCAGCTGCCGTTGGTTCGTTAATAATACGTTTAACTTCAAGACCCGCGATGCGGCCCGCATCTTTAGTGGCTTGGCGCTGAGCATCGTTAAAGTAAGCAGGAACAGTAATAACCGCTCCCGTCACTTTCTCACCGAGGTAATCTTCTGCTGTTTTCTTCATTTTTTTCAGAATTTCAGCAGAAACCTGAGGCGCAGCCATTTTTTGGCCTTTCGCTTCTACCCATGCATCGCCGTTATCTGCACGAACGATTTTATACGGCATGATTTCGATATCACGCTGAACTTCTTCGTCTTCGAAACGACGACCAATCAAACGTTTAATCGCAAATAATGTATTTTCAGGGTTGGTTACAGCTTGACGTTTTGCTGGCTGACCAACGAGTGTTTCACCATCTGTATAAGCAATCACAGATGGGGTGGTGCGCTCACCCTCCGCGTTTTCAATTACGCGAGGTTTGTCACCGTCGAGTACGGCTACACATGAGTTAGTAGTACCTAAGTCAATACCAATGATTTTACCCATCAGGCTATCTCCGAAATAATTCTATATGTTCGTTTTGCTGTATATCCCTAATGTGGGGATGGAGAATTGGGTTTCAACCCCACTCACAAACAAAAACGTGGATGTTTGTTTCTCGTATGCCCTTTAAATAGGGGTTAACAACCTCTTTTCAAGGGGAACATGAAAAAAAATTTGAATTTTATAATAAAAAGCGAAGCCTTAAGACCTCGCTGATTTAAATGTGTCCGTAAAATAGACAACACGCTTATTTAGCCACCATCACCATCGCTGGACGTACAACTCGACCATTCAATTCATAGCCTTTTTGCATCACAAACATAACCGTATTTGATTGATGATCTGGACTTTCTTGAATAGACATTGCTTGATGATATTCAGGGTTAAACGCTTCACCTTCAGGATTAATCACCGTTACCCCAAATTTTGCTACTGCGTCAACAAAAGTTTTATGAGTTAATTCAACACCTTCTAAAAAGGGTTTGATCGCTTCATTTTCATTATCTACCGCTTGGATCGCGCGTTCTAAGTTATCCAACACGGGTAATAATTCTTCAACAAAACGTCCTAACGCATATTTACGCGCTTTATCGATCTCTTGTTCAGAACGACGACGCATATTTTCAACATCGGCACGAGCGCGAAGGACGCTTTCTTGCTGTTCTTTCACTCGAGCTTCACTGGCCAATAAAGCCGCCTCTAATTGAGCAATTTTACTTTCTTGCTCACTTAACTCTTCTGGTTCAACATCTTGATTCCAATCGATATCTTCATCACTACCAACAATTTCAGCCTCTACATCAACCGCTTCTTGCTGTAGCTCTTCCTCTTTGATTTTATTTTCTTCGTTGCTCATGATATCTCCAGAATTCTCATCACGATGGTGTTTAAGCATCAAATTATCTTGGTTTTTGACACAAAAATTCGCATAAAAGCATAACTTGCCTTTATTATGGGGATGAAGAATTCTGATTCAAGCCTAATTCGGTTGGAAAGCGTATGAAAAATCCATTTGACGTGATCGCTATCATTGGAAAACCAAGAGATCAAAAAGCAATTCAAACACATAAAGAGATTTATCTCTGGCTTACTGCGCTCGGGAAATCGGTCTTTATTGATGATCGCTTACGTGAAATTCTCACCGATATTCCTCAAGCACACTTTGCCAGCTTAATTGAATTAGGAAATAAGGCCGATTTAGCTATTGTCGTCGGGGGCGATGGCAATATGTTGGGAGCGGCTCGAGTTCTATCTCGTTTTGATATCTCCGTCATCGGTGTTAACCGAGGTAATTTAGGCTTTCTCACCGATCTCAATCCTGACAATTTTCAAAACGAGTTGGGCAGCGTACTGGATGGGCATTATTTGCAAGAAACCCGTTTTTTACTTGAAGCCGAGATTCACCGTCATGGGCAAATCAAAAGTCATAACTCAGCCTTGAATGAGGCGGTTCTACACCCCGGAAAAATTGCCCATATGATTGAATTTGAAGTCTATATTGATGATAACTTTGCTTTTTCTCAACGCTCTGATGGGTTAATTATTTCGACACCCACAGGATCGACTGCATATTCACTGTCTGGAGGAGGGCCGATATTATCTCCCAGCTTGAATGCCATCACACTCGTTCCGATGTTTCCTCATACCCTATCTTCCCGACCTCTCGTTGTCGACAGTGAACGTCGCATTAAATTAGTGGTGTCGCCCGATAACCGAGGCACTCAAGAAGTCAGTTGTGATGGGCAGGTATCTTTACCTGTATCTCCTGGCGATGAAGTTCATATTTATCAAAGTGCTAATGTATTGAAGCTCATCCATCCTCAAGATTATAGCTATTATCGTGTTTTACGGAATAAACTGGGTTGGTCAAGCAAATTATTTTAAACCATTTCACACAGCATCACACCACGCAAAATTTTTAACCCAGATAACTTTACTGTATAAAAAAACAGTATATACTGAATCTTTATACAGTATTGTTAAATTGTACAGGTGCTAAAATGCTGGCTCATTTAAGTGTAAATAACTTTGCTATTGTAAAATCTCTGCAACTTGAACTTTCAAAAGGGATGACAACCATCACCGGAGAAACCGGAGCAGGCAAGTCCATCGCTATTGATGCTCTTAGCTTGTGTCTTGGTGGCCGAGCCGAAGCCAGTATGGTTCGCCAAAATGAAGAAAAAACTGAAGTCAGTGCATCGTTTATGCTAGATAATAACCTACATGCGACCCGCTGGTTAGAAGACAATGACTTACTCGATGGCCAAGAATGTATTTTACGCCGAATTATTAATAAAGATGGGCGTTCTAGAGCGTTCATCAATGGTAGCCCTGTCCCACTTTCTCAGCTTAAAGCAATCGGACAATTGTTAATTAATATTCATGGACAGCATGCTCATCAACAATTAATGAAACCGGAACAACAGCTCTCGATGCTAGATCAGTATGCAGGCCACCATAATCTATTAAAACAGACTCGCCTCGCCTACCAACATTGGTGTCAAGCCAACCACCACCTGAAACAATTGCGAGAAAGCAGCCAACAAAATCAAGCTCAACTCCAATTGTTGGAATATCAAATTAAAGAACTAAACGAGTTAGCGATTGGCGCAGAAGAATTTATCCAACTAGAGCAAGAACATAAACGTTTAACCAATAGCGGAGATCTCGCACTCAATTGCCAAAAAGCAATCAATTTGCTTGATGAAAGCGAGGAAATCAATGCTCTAAGCATCCTCCAATCTGTCAGTCATACGGTCATGGAGTTAGCTGAAATGGATAACCAGTTAAACAGCCTTCCAAATATGTTAAGTGAAGCGGTCATCCAATTAGAGGAAGCCAATAATGAGCTACGAGCTTACCTCGCTAACATTGATGTAGATCCTGAACGAATGGTTTATGTGGAAGAACGCTATTCACGGGTACTTTCATTAGCCCGTAAACATCATGTACTACCAGAAGAGCTTTATGCCCATCATCAGTTATTATTACAACAAATCGCTCAACTCGATCATTCAGAAGAAAAAATACAACAACAAGAAAATGAAGTCGCCCATCACTACCAAGCCTTTGCAAACTGCGCAGAAAAACTCCACAAATCACGCAGTCGTTACGCCAAAGAGTTAGATAAGCTGATCAGTCTTAGCATGCATGAGCTGAGTATGGAAAAGGCACATTTTAAAATTGACGTGGTTCAACATCAAGGGCAACCCTCTCCACTTGGGTTTGATCATGTCACGTTTTTAGTCTCAACCAATCCAGGTCAACCATTACAACCGATTGCTAAAGTGGCTTCCGGTGGTGAACTGTCGCGTATTTCTTTAGCGATTCAAGTCATTACGGCTCAGAAAATTGACACTCCAAGCTTAATATTTGATGAAGTCGATGTTGGTATTTCCGGGCCAACAGCTGCTGTGGTCGGAAAAATGCTGCGTAAGCTAGGCGAGTCGACCCAAGTACTCTGTGTCACTCATCTTCCACAAGTTGCTGGCTGTGGTCATCATCAACTTTTTGTAGCAAAACAAACCAAAGCCGGAAAAACAGAAACACAAATGATCAAATTGAATACCGAACAAAGAGTCGCTGAACTGGCTCGCTTGTTGGGTGGAAGTCAAATCACCGAATCAACACTGGCTAATGCAAAAGAACTGCTGGTTGCGGCTTAAAAAGCCACCATGTAGAAAAATCTTTGCAACCTAATTCAAAATTTATAGTCTTAATTAGCGCCGAGGAGAGTGAAGTTTTTTACATCTGCTCGGTGCTTGTTTATTATCGACTTAGTTTTGACTCTTACTGGCAGTAGAATTTAATATGCAATTAACCAAGTGGCTTATTGCCATCCCCCTCGCAGCCACATTGCTATCCGGCTGCTCCGTCCTTGAACGTTTAGTATACCGAATCGATATCAACCAAGGTAATTATGTTGAACAACAAGCGGTAGAACAATTAAGATTTGGCATGACCAAGGAACAAGTTCGTTTTGTGCTTGGTTCGCCAATGCTGATCGAAAATGGTTATCCAAATACTTGGTATTATATTTATCACCATACGCCAGGACATAATCCATCAATTCAAAAAAACTTAATCGTTAATTTCAACGATTCTGGGCTATTAGCCACCATCTCCGGAGACTTCCAACAAAGTGATACCTTTTTTGAAGGCCTCAACTAGTCAATATCCGCACGTACCAACCAGCAGAGGCAGATAGGACTCAACGCTTAAACTTAAACTAATCTTAGAATTATTGCTCACAAGAAAACTTCCCGATGATACACTGCTAGTAACATCGGGAATGGCCCAGCATAGTTACTTTTTGGCCTGTTTTTGTTCAGCCCTAGCCTCTTCTACTCGTTTTCGACGAATTTCTTTAGGGTCGGCCAATAAAGGACGATAAATTTCAATTCGGTCATGATCACGCACTGTAGCATCAAGCTTGACGCTACGGCTAAATATACCCACTTTATTTTTTGTTAAGTCAATATCGGGAAATGCTTGTAAAATCCCCGATTGCTGAATAATTTCTTCCACCGTCATAGCATCGTTGACTACCAAAGTAATCACCCGCTGCTCATGAGGCAAAGCATAAACCACCTCGACATGGATCATTTCAGATTCAATATTCATCACGCATATACCTGCTTGGCGCGTTTAGTAAAAGCATCTACCATATTACTAGTTAGCTCATTGAAAACCTTTCCAAAAGCTATCTCGATCATTTTACTAGCGAACTCAAACTCTAGCTTTAATTCCACTTTACATGCTCGCTCATCTAAAGGCGTAAAATACCACCCACCTTTTAATGCTCGAAATGGGCCGTCAACTAAACTCATAAGAATAGACTGTCCATGAGTTAGATGATTTTCTGTAGTAAAGGTTTTACTTATTCCCGCTTTTGAGACATCGAGAGAAGCCACCATTTTATTTGGGGAAGATTCCAATATCCGTGTTCCTGAACACCCAGGTAAAAAGTCTGGATAACTTTCTACATCATTAACCAAATGAAACATTTGTTCTGCACTAAACGCAACCAGAGCAGAACGACTCACTTGCTTCATTGTTATCCCCTTTATAAACACTCAATAACGCTGAAACTGATTGTACGTTTATCCCCTGTTTACCTCAAGTTAAGACCAACTAAGACCTCGCAATAAAGAATGAAGCGCTGAACAGCTTGAAGTTATCAGGCGATCCCCTTATGCTACATCAAGAAAAACATTCCCTTACGTTCGACCAATCCGTATAATGCACCCACTATGGTAAAGAAAAAATCAACGAAAAAAGCGGGTAGCAACACTATCGCGCTCAATAAAAAAGCTCGCCATGAATACTTCATTGAAGATGAGGTAGAAGCAGGGTTGGAGCTTCAGGGTTGGGAAGTAAAATCCCTTCGCCAAGGAAAAGCCAATATTGCAGAAAGCTACGTTTTCTTGCGAGACGGAGAAGCTTTTATCTCCGGTATGAGTATTACGCCATTGCAACAAGCTTGCACGCATGTTGTGGCCAATCCAACGCGTGTAAGAAAGTTACTCCTTTCTCGGCGTGAGTTAGACAATTTATTTGGCCGCATAAATCGAGAGGGAATGACACTTATCGCTCTCTCTTTGTATTGGTCGCGTTCTTGGGTCAAACTAAAAATCGGCGTAGCTAAAGGTAAAAAACTGCACGATAAGCGAGATGATCTAAAAGATAAAGATTGGCAGCGCCAAAAAGCGCGTGTCATGAAAAGTGCGTTGCGTTAATTGTAACCACTTAAACAATTGATGCTAGACAGAATCTTGGATTCTGGTACTATGCACCAACTACCTCTGGGGCTGATTCTGGATTCGACGGGAATTTTGCAGTCTGAGGTGCATGCCGAGGTGCGGTAGGCCTCGTTAACAAACCGCAAAAAAATAGTCGCAAACGACGAAAACTACGCACTAGCAGCTTAATACCCTGCTGAGAGCCTCTTTGCCCTAGCTTCCGCACGTAAGACGGGGAACAACAAAGAGTCAAAACCAAACGCGCTAGCCCGGATTTTCCCACCTGAGAGATGAACGGCGAATTATAATTCAGGTTAGTCATTCATTAGCGTGTCGGTTCGCAGGTGGATGGCGAAATTAAAGATCGACTAAGCATGTAGTACCAATGATGAATGATTTTCGGACGCGGGTTCAAATCCCGCCAGCTCCACCAATTCTACATTTAAAGACGTCCCAAGACGTCTTTTTTTGTATCCATAGCAATTTAAAATCAATAACTTAGCATCCAATAGTATCTCAAGGCGTTTCACTACATCTTTGACTTTTAGTAACCATTGTAGGAACCTTAGTATTGTGTTCCTTACTTTTGGTTCCTAACATGCCTAGACAAACTAAACCACTCACAGCAACAGAAGTCAAAAACGCAAAGCCCAAAGAAAAAGAGTACAGCCTTGTTGACGGCCAAGGTCTAAAACTGAGGGTTTTGCCAAGTGGCTCTAAGCAATGGCAACTCAATTATTACAGACCAACAAATGGCAAGCGTGCAAATCTCAACTTAGGACGCTATCCAGAGGTTTCTCTTGTACAAGCACGAAAAAGTGCCCTAGAAGCAAGAGAGTTGATCGCACAAAGAATTGATCCTCAGGAACACAAAGAGCAGAAGTTACAGGAACATAAAGCTATTCATGAACATACGTTTTTGAATATTTCTAAAGAATGGTTTGAAATAAAAAAACACGATGTCACTCCTGACTATGCCGTTGATATTTGGCGCTCTCTTGAATTACATATTTTCCCTTATCTATCCGATACACCTGTTAAGCAAATTACGGCTCCACAAGTTATAGAGCTCCTCAGACCAATTGAAGCCAAAGGAAGCCTTGAAACCGTTAAGCGCCTAATTCAGCGCCTCAATGAAGTCATGGGCTATGCGACCAACTGTGGCTTTATCTCGGCCAACCCACTTAAAGATATTCATAAAGTATTCAAAAAACCAAAAAAAGAACATATGGCAGCGCTGGCGCCGGCAGAACTCCCTGAACTAATAGAGGCGATAGCCAACGCCAATATAAAACGCACTACCCGCTGCTTACTTGAGTGGCAGTTACACACCATGACACGTCCTTCCGAAGCCTCTGGCGCGCGTTGGGATGAAATAGATTGGGAAGAAAAAATTTGGACGATTCCCGCTGAGCGGATGAAAAAAAGAAGAGAGCACCGCATCCCGCTCACTGAGCAGATGCTGGCACTTTTGGAAGTGATGAGCCCCATTAGCAGACATCGCGAATTTATATTTCCTTCTGATCGTGACCCGAAAAAACCATGTAATAGCCAAACGGCAAACATGGCACTGAAGCGTATGGGATTTGCCGGAAGGCTTGTTAGCCACGGCTTACGCTCGCTGGCAAGTACAACACTCAACGAACAAGGCTTTGATCCTGACTTGGTTGAAGCGGCACTTGCACACGTTGACGATAACCAAGTACGTAGTGCCTATAACCGGACCGACTACCTTGAACGCCGCCGCCCGATGATGAACTGGTGGAGTGAGCATATAGAAGAGGCTGCTCAAGGAAGCCTATCTGTCAGCGGTTTAAAAGCATTGAAAGTGGTTTAACTGCTTAAATTTCAACCCTTTGAGACCGAGGTTAAAAAGAATAATCATATCTTGTTGCCCAGGAAAATTAGCCTGGTATGATTGCTTGGTATTTTAATCGAAAGAAATAGTAAAAATGGAAGCAGGTGAAATTCTAGTTATTGATCTATTCGCAGGTCCCGGAGGGCTTGGTGAGGGGATCTCGTCATGTACTACTGAGAATGGTATTAAACCATTTGATATCGGCGTGTCGGTCGAAAAAGAGCCATCTGCACATAAGACATTGACAACAAGGGCATTTTTCAGAAAGATTGCTGATAACCCTGTAGCTAAAAACGACTATTATGAATATGTTCGAGGTCGACTAACTCGCGATGAGCTTTTCTCAATGTACGAAGAGCAATCTCAAGCGGCATTGAATGAAACATTACATCAACCAAGGGCTCTGGGTGAAGATAACAAACTTATTCATGAAAGGATTCAGGAGCTAGTCGTAGGGCACCAAGGTCCTAAAATAGTCATTGGAGGTCCGCCTTGCCAAGCATATTCTTTAGCAGGGCGTTCTCGTAATGCGGGTATAAAAAACTACAAAGCTGAAGATGATCATCGACATTTTTTATACAAAGAATACTTGAAAGTTATTTCTATTGCTCAACCTGAAGTTTTTGTAATGGAAAACGTTCGGGGGATATTGTCTGCAAAAGTTGATGGGAAGAAGATCTTTCCCCAAATCCTTGAAGATTTAAGGAACCCTGGTGAGGTTACCGATACAGTTGGCATAACAGGTTACAGAATCTACTCTTTGGTTGTTGATGCTGAAGATCCGAAAAACCCTCGTTATGTAAACTCATCAGACTTTCTAATACGCTCGGAATTCTATGGTATACCTCAAGCAAGACACAGAGTAATCCTTCTTGGTGTTCGTGAAGATATTGAAGCTGTTCCTAGAACATTGCAACAGGCAGAAAATTACCCAGTTACAGTACGAAGTGTACTGAATGACTTACCAAAATTACGAAGTGGCTTTTCTAAACAAAAAGATGACACATACATATGGACTAGTACAGTTAAAATGCATGCTAAGCTGTTAAAGCGAGTATTAAGCGATCAGTATTCGAGTGAAAAGCTCGCAGAGTTAGATTTAACTCCATATGAGAATCTACAGCGAGAAAATTCTGTACATTCCGATATTAGAAGTGCAGATATTCCACAGCCGCTAAGTAATTGGTTGCTGGATGAAAATTTAGGCTGTGTACTAAACCATGCAACAAGAAGCCATATGGACGAGGATTTACTTCGATATGCCTTTTGTGCAACCTACTCATTATTAAATAATGGTATTTCACCTAAATCTCGTGACTTTCCAGCACGCTTAGCACCAGCACATGCTAACTGGGATACAGGAACACATGCAGATCGCTTTCGAGTCCAATCCGCGAATAAAGAAGCAACTACAGTAACCAGCCATATTTCCAAAGATGGTCACTACTTCATTCACTATGATCCGAAACAATGCAGAAGTCTAACTGTACGTGAAGCAGCAAGATTACAAACATTTCCAGACAATTACTTTTTCGAAGGTAATAGGACTCAGCAGTATGTACAGGTTGGAAATGCTGTGCCACCTTTTCTGGCAAATCAAATTGGTCAAGTCGTGCTCGAACTGCTAGATGACATAACTCAGGTGAGTAATAGTCAAGAGAGTTGCAGTACAGCTGAAGTGTAATAGTTCAGACCTGACAGTTACCTTTTTTTGACTAGGTGCCTGCCAGATTATATCTGGGCTAGATTCTTTTCAGCGTAAGCGCCCCATGATCCCACGGGGCGTTTTAGTGTGAGAAGTTCCAAGGAAGAAGAGAGTTAATATCAGGCTCTGGCTTTGCCAGCTCTTTCATACATTTGACTAGGTAATCATAGAGTATCAGTCCGTTCGCTTTCGCCGTTTCGATGATGCTGTACAACAGCGCACTAGCATCCGCACCATTAGGATTATTGGCGAACAACCAATTTTTTCGGCCAATGACCAGCGATTTGATTGCGCGTTCCGCTCGGTTGTTGTCGATAGATAAATGCCCATCTTCAACATAGCGTATCAGCTTAGGCCACTGACTCAAGGTGTACTTGATGGCTTTACCAAGAGGACTCGACTCGATGACTTTCTGCGTGGTTAACCAGTCATAGAGGTCATCCAGCAGCGGTTTGGCTCTGGATTGTCTTTCAGACCAACGTTCTTCGACCGAAGCGAGTTTTAATCGTGATTCCAGTGCATACAGCTTTTGGATTTTGGCTAACGCCACATCTGCTTTACCTGTTTTACCTTTGCCCTGAAGTTTTTTCGCCTCCATGAACTTACGACGTGCGTGAGCGAAGCAACCGACATTGG
>NZ_WXWH01000024.1:0-58795 GCF_009904905.1 Vibrio sp. V30_P3S12P165
CATGTATTATATCTAGCATTTTTTATATTGTTTGGGCTTTTAAAGCCAAAAAGGCCTTGCAAAAAATGATGTTAAATGATCATAAAATAGATTATTCGATGAAGCTCGTTTTATACCTTCTTTTTTAACATTTACTACATCAATTTTTGTATAAACGAACTTGCAGAGGAAGTTGAAAAATCAAACTTACTCTCTGAAAGAATAACGGCTTAAGTGCAAATCAACTAACGTAAATCAAGGCGACCTTAACGGTGGCCTTTTTATTATCTTAGCGCTAGGGTCTGTTGACCTTTCGAGCTAATTTTTGCAGCAATGTTAGCTACGTTCGTTCACCTCAATCACCTTGTCTGTTTATGCTCATGAAAACTCACTTGCTCCAACCTGTAACTCCAAGTGGTTTGGGTATATGATATAGGTGTTCTTTTCCTCTGTAGTCTTTGCTAATTTAGTCATTTTCGTCTTTAATATTGATATCTTTAACTACTGACTGGAAATACAATGTCATCCGATTTTTATGGCTCAAGTGCCGAATATGCCCGTAAAGAGAGCGGCTACCGCGAGAAAGCGCTAAAACTTTATCCATGGGTGTGTGGTAAATGTGCCCGTGAATTTGTGTATTCAAATTTGCGAGAATTAACCGTCCACCATAAAGACCACGATCACACAAATAATCCTGAAGATGGCAGTAACTGGGAGCTATTATGTTTATATTGTCATGATCATGAACATTCAAAATACACAGAACATGAGCGTTATGGCGTTGATCCCGTCGCACGATTAGACGAGCATAAAAGCGCAACCTATAATCCCTTTGCTGACTTAGCGAAACTGATGAAAAAATAGTTCCAAGAAAGTGAAAAGAAAATTAACGAATTAACCCTCACTTTATCTGCCAAGGTTTTATTATGCATCATTTCAGCAGCACTTAATGATACATATCAAACTGTTGTAACTAATGTCTGGTAATGTAGTCATCTTTGTTGATTAAGTTATCGATTAGGTAGCATTGATAACTGATAGAACGCTGATCAATGGATTAAATAAGAGACGTGTATGACAGATAAAAGAGTTCGATTTTCAGACAAGGATAACCTGATATCCACTACAACTCCTGACAGTTATATTACTCATTGTAATGATGATTTTTGTAAGGTGTCGGGTTATCAACCAGACGAACTAGTTAACCATCCTCACAATGTTGTGCGGCATGCCGATATGCCTAAAGCGGCTTTTGGCCAGCTATGGGAATACATTCGATCTGGCAAAAGCTGGATGGGGTTAGTTAAAAATAAATGTAAAGATTCAGGACATTATTGGGTATCTGCTTTTGTTACCCCCATCTTTGATGAAGCCGGGAACGTCTTTGAATATCAATCCGTTAGAACCCAGCCTACGGATGCACAAATTTCGCGAGCGCATTCGCTGTACGCCAAACTTCACCATGGAAAAGTCGCCATACGCCGCATGAAATGGATGACACTCTCTTTAGGGGTAGTGGCTGCAGAACTGATCATGATTGCGGCTTTTAGCATTCTACCGATCTCTGACACGATACTGTTTAGTACATTGATATCTCTCTCGCTATTGCAATTCGCACTCTTGTTTACCCTTCACAAACGTCTAAAGGTAATTAATGGATTAGCAAAACAGGACTACGATAACCCTTTGATGGAACAACCATATACAGGTTATTGTGATGATGTATCACGGATTGAACTGACATTATTAATGAAGCGAGCCGAGTTAAGGGCAGCGACAGCTCGCGCTAATGAAACCGCGACGGCACTGCTTCAATCAGCGAATGAAGAGATGCTCAACTGCCAATCCATTGATCGTGAACTGAGTGAGCAAAATATCGCCACAGATGCCATGGCGGTTTCAGCTGAAGAGATGCTGGCCTCAATTGATGAAGTGGCTGAGCAAGCCAGGCATAGTGCAGAGTTTGTAAACCATGCGCGCACAAAAGCCCGTGAAGGTGAACAAACCATTGATGAAGCGGTAGAGACCGTTCGTGAACTGAGCCATCATTTGGATCAATCGAAAGCTGCTTTGGAACAACTTTATACGGATGTCAACGGCATTGAAATCATTCTTGAAATGATTCAAGGTATTGCAGAACAAACTAATTTACTCGCCTTGAATGCCGCGATTGAAGCGGCTCGAGCTGGCGAACATGGGCGTGGCTTTGCGGTGGTGGCTGATGAAGTTCGCGCCCTTTCTAGTAAAACCAGTTGTTCTGTTGAAGAGATTCATAAAAAAATAGAACGATTACAAACCGCCGTGAATCAAACTGGCAACTTAATGAATAATGGTATCCAATCTTCTGAACAATGCGTGATTAAATCGCAGCAAAGTAAAGCGTCTTTTGCAGCGATTGTCGGCGATCTAACTTCGATTGGTGAGCAAAGTGCACAAACCTCACAAGCGATTTCTGAGCAAGTACAAGTAACTCAAGCGATGAACGAACATGTTTTCAGAATGAAAGAGGCGATTCAATCAACGCAGTTATTGTCTTCCTCTTCGGTGACGAGAACCGATGCGCTAGTCAATCGTCTCGAAAGTTTACAACGATTAGTGAGGCAATTTAGCGTTAAATAACCTTCAAAGAAACAAGTAGAGAAGAAATTAAGATACGAGATATACCCAAACAACTTGGAGTTGCAGGTAGGCGGCAAGTGAGTGAATCCCCATGAGCATAGACAGGCTATGTGATTGGGGTGAAAGAAGGTAGCCACCCCCCCTGCAGCTTCAAGTAGGAAGGGTATAGTACAGTAAACCTGCATCGCTGTGGTTTGCAGCCACAGCTTTTTGTTCGCCAGCACTAAGATAGTGCTCTATATTTACTGATCTTTTTCAAGTAATGAACTGAAATTAAAACCTTTTTCTTTTGCATAAGCGACGCGCTCTGCCAGAGTCATCTCATCTTCACTGCTCATACACCACAACATACAACAACGGGTACCTGTACGACAAAAAGCCAACACAGGCTTAGGGCATTGTGCTAATAAATCGGTAAACATCTCGACTTGTTGAGCGGTGATCTGGCCAGAGATAACAGGTTGATGATAATAGTTCAGTTGGTATTTTCTTGCTTCTTGCTCAATCTTCCGATTTAAAGGTTGGCCAACTTCTTCTTCATCTGGTCGATTGTTGATCACGGATTTAAAGCCTAACCTTGCAATGTCTTGCATGTCTATCGGTGATATTTGTGGCGCAACAGCCACTTGATCAGTTAACGAAATCAATGTCAGCATAAGCCTAGTCCTTAGCCATTAAATGGCATTCAATGGAATTTTAAGGTATTGAATCCCATTGGCTTCAGCGGATGGTAAAGCGCCTGCTCTCATATTCACTTGTACAGAGGGCAGAATAAGGGTCGGCATTGTTAGTGTCGCATCTCGAGCTTGCCGCATCGCTACAAACTGTTGTTCACTGATACCTTGTTTAACATGAATATTATGCAAACGTTCTTCACCTATTGTGGTTTGAAATTGGAAATCCTCCCGTCCAGGAGCTTTATAATCATGACACATAAAAACTCGGGTTTGATCGGGTAGAGTAAAGAGATTTTGAATCGACTGGTACAACGTTTGAGCGTCACCGCCGGGGAAATCACAACGTGCCGTTCCATAATCTGGCATAAATAATGTGTCGCCCACAAAGGCACTATCACCAATGACATAAGTCATACAGGCCGGGGTATGCCCTGGGGTATGGATAACGATAGCGGTTATCGAGCCTAAGGTGAATCTTTCCTGATCAGCAAATAGGTGATCAAATTGGCTACCGTCCATACAAAAGTCTGAACCTACGTTAAATAGCTTACCAAACGTGTTTTGTACGATGGTAATATTTTTCCCAATCGCTAAAGTACCCCCGACCTGTTGTTTAATGTATGGTGCCGCACTGAGGTGATCAGCATGGACGTGGGTTTCTAAAATCCACTCGACGGACAACTGGTGCTGCTTTATAAACGCAATCAATTTATCCGCAGACTGATATGATGTGCGCCCAGAAGCTGGATCATAATCCAGAACAGCATCCACCACAGCACAATGTTGAGAACTCGGATCAATGACAAGGTAGCTATAAGTAAAAGTGTTTGGATCGAAAAACTCATGTACTTTTGGTTTCATCCTATCCCCCAATGTTATTAATTAATACTAATTTAGAGTATTGTTGCTGTCGTAACTAAAATACACATGATTTGCTTACAGTTGTGATCCATCACTCAGCCCTTACCTCATCATTTTCCACGCTCCGATCGCAGAAAAAATCACTAGGCTAATTCCAGCTCCGAGATAAAGCGTTTCAATGCTCGCCCCCACTTCAACTAAGTGCTCTAAAAACAGAATAACCATAATCACCACAGAAACTTGTAATAAGGTGATTTTTAAATCATGAAAATTCTTGATCGTGAGTGCGCTCAAAAATGCACTATTTTCTAAAGCCGAGGGACGGATAAACAATCGATATAGGCCAACAGAAATCAGTTGAAATGTGATAGCAATTAAAGAAATATCTAGAATTTTTAAAAGCTTAACAACTAAAAGCTTTCCCCCCGTTTCACTAAAGTGAATAGAATTAAAAATATCCATCACCACTCCAAACATAATCATTACTATGGTGCAGTACAAAATAATTGCAGCACAAAAACTAACCACCACGACGGCGAGGACTAAAAAGCGCGTTTTCTCAAATAAGCGTTCAATCATAGGAATCTCGGTTTATTTTCATATTTATTAGGGTCTGTTGACCTTTCGTGCTTATCGATTCAACGACAACCGATAAAAAAGAGCCCAACAGGGACTCTTTTTTATCGGTTAGATTGTAAATAGATGAACGCCTCACACATTAAAGTGTTGTAATTGTTGATCCAATTGATTGGAGCTATCCGCAAGTTGTTGACTTTGTAACGCTAAATCTTGTGCTGATTGACTAATTTGATCGGCTGAAAGGTTAATATGACTAACATTGTGGTTCATCTCTTCAGCCACCGTGTCTTGTTGCTCCGCTGCGGCCGCTATTTGTGTCACACGATCATTCGCTCGAGTTAATTCAGCCACCATTTTATTGAGCATTTCTTTGGTTTCTGTTGCTGTCTGAACATTTTCTGTCACCCGAGTATGGCACTGTTTCATCGCTTGTGATGCGCTGTCAGCACGCACAATCAACGATTCGATGGTTTGCTGGATTTGGTGAGTCGACTGCTGTGTCCTTCCCGCTAAATGACGGACTTCATCGGCAACCACGGCAAAGCCTCTTCCTTGATCTCCTGCACGCGCGGCTTCAATCGCAGCGTTCAATGCCAATAGGTTGGTTTGCTCAGAAATCGCCTGAATCACATCGACAATTTCATTAATACCAGTGACATCATTACGTAATGCTTCAACTAGTTGGTCTGTTTCTGACACTTCTTGCGACAGCTGTTCAATATTTTGTTCCGTACTATCCATCATCTGGCTACAACTTTGTGCTTGATGAGAAACATCATCCGTTGAAGCGGCTGTGTGTTCGGCATTTTGTGCTACATCACGAATGGTCGCATTCATCTCATTCATCGCTGTCGCGAGTTGCTCCAATTGCATACGTTGCGACTGGGTGCTAGTTGCGGTTTCTTCACTGGCTGAAGCAATGCTCGTTGCCATTTGTGCCGTATTCATCGCCGACTGTTTCGCTGTTAATAAGGCTTGATGGGTATGTTCGATCATGGTGTTGATTGAATGGCCTAAACTGGCAATTTCATCGCGCCCTTTCGGATGAAATCGCACCGTCATGTCTCCTTCTGCTGCCCGTTTTACTTTTGTTACAAATAGAGCTAATGGGTCAGTAATATTTTTGCCGATCATGCTAGAAAATATCAGGGTGATCAGCAGCCCCAGTAAGGCAAACCCTAGGTAGAATAAAGAGCTCTGATAAACGGTTTGATTAATATCATACACAATAACCCCTGAGCCAATAATCCAATTCCACTGGTTGGTTTTGGCGACATAAGAAATTTTATCCTCAACTTTTCCTTGAGGCGACACCAGTGTGTATTCAACAAATCCAGCGCCTTGACGCTGAACCGTTTGCGCCATCTGTTGCCAGTGGAAGCGTCCCGCTCCATCTCGAACCTGGCTCATATCTTGATTAACGGCTTCAGGTCGTAAAGGATGTAACACTAAACGAGCATTGGGTGTCATAATCCAGAAATAGTTATCACCATCATAGCGTAACGCTTTGATCGCTTCGGTTGCTTGTTTTTTTGCTTGTTCTTGTCCTAATTGGCCCGAGAGTTGTGCATAGTAATCGACTAAACTGACAACCGATTCGACTTGATTTTGTATGCTCTGCTGGCGCTCTTGGTAAGCCATTTCTCTCAGTTTACTGACCCCATAGAGGCTGATCAGAGCGATAGTTAGCAGCGAAATAATTTCAATAACTAATATTTTTTTACGTACGTTGAGCACTCTCAGTATTTTTAGCATAGTATTTTCCTAGCACAAACGTGATCACGGGCATTTTTGCCTCTACTATATGTGGTGGCTATATTCATTAGGAGCTCTCTGTGATATTGCTCCAGAACTCACTCACCTAACTATGGGAAACCCCTTCAGGTTATGCAACATTATTAGTTTTTTTCTGTGTGTTTATTCTAACTTTTTAGCAACAAAGCCTTTTGCATTTCCCACAATCTATTGTTAAACACCGTTATTTCTGGTGAGAGATAGGCGTTTTTCTCTTACTTGATCGACTCTTGGATTTAAACAATCGCGTACGACGTACTTGAGGCAATGCACTTAAAGATGAAGGGATAGGGTTGTGCTTGATTTGTTTCATCCACTCGGTGATTTGTAATTCAAGATCTTGCATAAAAGGGTGATAAGCCTGATCTCGTTCAGCCATAGCTTGAAGTTGGTGCTCCCACTGTGCTGTCATATCAGGATAAGTCGCTTGCAGAGGAAGAGCATGTATAAGCCCTTTTCCAGCTTGGGTACTTTTAATTAGCTTACCTTCACGCTGTAATAGTTGCCGTTTAAATAGCGTGTCCAAAATACCAGCTCGAGTGGCTTCAGTGCCTAATCCATCCGTATCGCGAAGAATTTTTTTTAGCTCTTTGTCTTCGACAAATCGAGCGATGCCCGTCATAGCTTGTAGTAATGTCGCCTCAGTAAAATAGCGCGGGGGCTCAGTTTTGCATGCCTTAATTTCTCCTTCTCGACAAGTCAAGGTTTGGCCAACCGTGAGAGGGGGCACGTTATCGATTCCTTCATCTTGTGAAGCGCTTTGGCCGATTAACGATTTCCAACCTGCTGTGATTAACTGACGTCCTTTCGCTATAAATTTCCCTCCCGCAATATCAAACTCTAATTTTGCTTCCGCATACACAGCGGGAGGATAAAACTGGATAAGGTATTGTCGAGCAATTAAGCCATAGATATGTTGTTCAGCTACCGACAGTCCATTTAGCGGGGCCATTTTCGGCGTTGGAATAATGGCATGATGCGCATCAACTTTTTTATCATTCCATGCTTTCGATTGACGAGATAAATCCGCCCCCTGCACAGCAGGATGCAGCTCATTCAGGTTATGTGCAATCGCCGAGGTGACTTGCTTCGCCTGTACAAAGTGCTCTTTAGGAAGATAGCGACAATCAGAACGTGGATAGGTAATCAACTTGTGTTTTTCATAAAGAGATTGGCACGTATCCAACACCTGCTGCGCACTGAATTGATAGCGCTTAGCCGCGTCAATTTGTAACGCGGATAAGGAGTAAGGCAATGGCGCAGCTTGTTTGGTTTGATTTTGTTCAGATTCAATGACCTTTGCTGCTTGTCCTGCGATACGTTTAGCCACATTTTCAGCCAACTGACGATGAAGCACTCTCCCCTCTTCATCTTGCCAAGGTTTACATGCCTCACTCGGTTGCCATCGTGCTCGAATATCAAAGCAATGCTCTCCATGTTGATAAGGAATTAAAGCATGCAAAGTAAAGTAGTCTTTGGGTTCAAAGTGAGCGATCTCTTCATCACGGCGTACCACAAGCCCTAGTACCGGCGTTTGTACTCGACCAACCGATAAAACACCTTGGTATCCCGCTTTCTGACCTAATAGCGTATAAGCGCGAGACATGTTCATACCATACAGCCAATCTGCGCGAGAACGAGCTAATGCTGAGACAGATAAAGGTATAAAATCACGATTATTACGCATTGAAGAGAGCGCTCGTTGAACGGCAGACAAATTAAGATCACTAATTAACAAACGCTGTATGGTTTTCTGCTTATGTTTAGCAACGTGACAGTAATCAATAACTTCATCAACCAGTAACTGTCCTTCTCGGTCGGGATCGCCTGCATGGATGATGTCTTGCGCTTCTTTTAATAATTTACGTACTACTGCGAGTTGCTTACTGGCGCTTTTTCTTGGCCTAAGCTGCCAATGTTCCGGAATAATGGGCAAGTCAGCAAGGTTCCATTTTTTATAACGTTCATCATAACTATCCGGCTCAACTTGCTCTAATAAATGCCCAATGCACCACGTCACGATATCACCGTGACCACAACGGATAAATCCTTGCTCTTTTTTGTGAGGCTTAGGCAGTGCATCCGCTATCGCTCGCGCTAAGCTGGGCTTTTCAGCAATAAATAAACGACTCATAACATCAAATCAATAAAAAAAGTAAGGCCACATTACTCAATGTGGCCTTATAAAATCAAGAAAAACTGTGATTTTATACAGTATTATTCATTGTTGTCAGAGGTGCGTCCGCCTGCTTCTTTAACCAGTGGTTGCAATTCACCTTTTTGAAACATCTCCAAAATGATATCGCAACCACCAATTAACTCACCTTCAACCCATAATTGGGGAAAAGTTGGCCACTGAGCATAAATAGGTAGCTCAGCTCGGATATCTGGATTTTGCAAGATATCGACATAAGCAAATTTTTCACCACAAGCCATCAAAGCTTGTGCCGCTTGAGAAGAAAAACCACAGCTTGGTAGTTTTGGCGATCCTTTCATATATAGGAGAATCGGGTTTTCGGCTATTTGCTGTTTGATTTTATCAATGGTTTCCATTGCTTCCTCTTGATGGATGGCTAGTTGAATGCCTCCATTCTAAATCATTAAGAGAGAATAAAAAGCACAATATGTTTAAGGATTTCGAGCAACAAGGCCAAAGATAGTCGTTAACGATAAATTTTTCTTCACTACAGGGTGTTAATAAAGTAAAAACTTGCTAAAATAGCTAGCAAGTCAGTCTTACCGACGAAATACAATAATACTGGAAGCCATCGAAGGAAGTATATTGCTCTGTCGAGTGCTCGAATATTTACCTACCTCGTCAGCAATATATCTTCTTTCCTCGAAAAACGGAGAATAGAGCAATGGCATTTGAATTACCTGCGTTACCATACGCAAAAGATGCACTAGAACCACACATTTCAGCAGAAACCTTAGATTACCACTACGGCAAACACCACAACACGTATGTGGTTAAACTTAATGGTTTAATCCCTGGCACTGAATTTGAAAGTAAAACGCTAGAAGAGATCATCAAAACCTCAACCGGTGGTATCTTTAATAATGCTGCTCAAGTCTGGAACCACACTTTCTACTGGCACTGTTTATCTCCTAATGGTGGCGGTGAACCAAGTGGTGACGTGGCTGAAGCAATTAATGCGGCCTTTGGGTCATTTGAAGAATTTAAAGCGAAATTCACCGACTCTGCAATCAATAACTTTGGTTCATCTTGGACTTGGTTAGTCAAAAAAGCAGACGGCTCACTGGCGATTGTCAACACATCAAACGCCGCAACTCCGATCACGGAAGATGGCGTAACGCCATTACTGACGGTCGACTTGTGGGAACACGCCTACTACATTGATTACCGTAACCTACGTCCAGATTATATGAATGGCTTCTGGGCTTTGGTTAACTGGGACTTTGTCGCTCAAAATCTAGCGAAATAATTCTTTACTGATTATTATCATGCTGTTAAGCCTGCATCCATTGCAGGCTTTTTTATTAAAGTTTTTTCTCTTAATGCCGCTATGAGGAAGGCATCGAGGAGAAATAATGCAAGTACATACGCTAGATAAAGCTGGAATTATTAATGAACTGCACATTGGTTCGAATATCAACCAAGCAATTCAACATGGTCGTCATGCCGATTTTGCACTATTCATGGCTTTGTTTTCTAATGATGTTCGAGATGCCTGTCCGGTAGAGCCTATCGAAGAAAAAATCACGACCGAACAGCTGTTGCGTAAGCAATTTTCACTACCTGAATTACAACCACTACGCAACGATCATTCGTCTTATCAGATATCAGCCCAGCAGGCCCATTGCTTTCACTCCGGCGGCTTAGCAAGTGCCAAGCTCTCACACTATCTCAAACCGGAAGCGCTGACTTATCTACCTGAAGCGACTCAAGGCTTTCCGGAAGAGGTCTACTTGAATCTATCTGGACATGATCGACGCCACCTAGCCACAACATCAGCAAATAGCTTACTAACGACCGACTTGTACCCTCAACTCAATACCGCTTGGCGACAAGATCAGCTACGTGCTCAAGCATAATTAATGAAAACTAATGGTGTACCAGCCCTACACTCTGTGAAATAGAGCAAAGATTAACCATCATTTTTCTATCGAACGATGGTTATTTGAGATCATTCACACTGAACTTTATTTTTATCAACCATGCTTTTTACACCGAATCATCACTGTAATGAATCGCTACTTGAATAGGATGAAATGATAATGTCACCTATTTATCCTGTTTTTAATACAAAAATCGTCCTGCAATAAACATTAGTGGATATCAACGATTCGGCTTCAGTTTGAGGTTGATCATGAGGGAAAAGCCATGGAAATCAATAAGGCGCTTGTAGTTATCACGTCTGCTAGCTCATTATTTGGCTGTACACTTGCAACACATTTTACCCGTCTAGGGGCGAACGTGATCATTTGCGATACGCAGCATTCAAAGCTGATTGAAAGCTGGAAAAATTGTCAACGCTTATCAGGAAATATTGACTACTACGCATTAAACGATCACTCTTTTGTGAGTATTGACCTATTATTTTCTTATATTGTTCAACAATTTAACAAGGCTCCTGATGTATTGATTAATCACTGGCCTGCACTTCCCTTTCCCTCATTGATTGATGATAAGACAAATCAACACTTTATCGAACAAATGGGCGATATCACATCGTCACTATTTACTTTCGGGCAAGCCTGTACGATCCGAATGCGCGAGCATCAAACGAAGGGAGTGATTGTTAATGTTATTTCCTATCCTGAATGTGATGAAAAATCAGGTATTGATACGGCGCGCTCATTAGTCGCAGGGTTAACTCAAACTTGGGGAAAGGAACTCACACCGTTTAATATTCGTGTCGGCGGTGTTGTTCCTATGTCAGATAAACACACTTCTGACTCGCATTGGGCTGAAGTTCAAGACGAACTGATTCGCAATACCGAATATATCGTTGCCAATGACTATTTTAGTGGGCGAGTTATCTCTGCTTAAACGTTACTCAAGAAGCTTTCGTGTACTGGCTGAGTAAAAATGCAATGATCCATTAAAACCCCCCCTCTAAATAGTCATCAAGGTAATCTTCTTCATGCTCATCATAAACGCTGGTTTCTCTTTCTGCTTTGAAATCACGGCGCTGTAAATACACTTCTCTGGTTAGTGCATAAGGATCAGGGGAGTTGTCTAACATAGACTCTTGCTGCACAAGTGCGGCGCGAGTTTCCATGCCTTCAATAGCCCATTTACCAAGGCCTGCCCAAATATTTAAATAAGAAAGAGGGGCATATAAACCGTCAACCATATCCGTGGTTTCACGTGCAGTAAAAGGGCCGTAGCCTGGCACCATCACATAAGGGCCATTACCGACACCATAATGACCGACTGCATCGCCAAACTGTTTTTCATCGTGCTTATTGATTCCGGCTTCAGAGGCGATATCAATCAAACCTAATAAACCAAAAGTGCTATTGAGCCAAAAACGGTTAAAGTGATCGAGTGCTTTTTCACCATTGCCCATGATTAAATTATTAATCATGCTGGCTGGTTCATCTAAATTTGACAAGAAATTAGCAACACCACGTCGAAGTGGTGAAGGCACATAATCAACATACGCAATGGACACGGGACGAACGATATAGGGATCTAAATAATCGTAGTTAAGGGTCCACATTGTACGGTTAAACCCTTCAAAAGGATCCTCTGGATTTGAGTCAGAAACTGAGCCGTCATGAGGTACAGAGCTACACCCAAAAAGTACTAATATAAAAAAAAGGCTCACAGACCGTGATAAACGGCTTGGCATGTTAGTTATCCATCTTTTATGCAACAAGGATCACTCCTTGAGTTGTTCTACTATAAACGGTATTTACCGCAATCAGGTAACGTTAAGCTTTGCTTAACACAGGATCAATGGTATTGAGTGTCAATGGTGATATCAACAGGATCACCTATTTCAACGATGGTACTTTCTCCAAACCAATCCCCTTCTCGGGTTGCTACATTG
Organism: Vibrio sp. V30_P3S12P165; assembly: GCF_009904905.1. Classification (NCBI taxonomy): domain Bacteria; kingdom Pseudomonadati; phylum Pseudomonadota; class Gammaproteobacteria; order Vibrionales; family Vibrionaceae; genus Vibrio; species Vibrio sp. V30_P3S12P165. The sequence continues at coordinate 12,533 of NZ_WXWH01000024.1, forward strand.
CCATCGTTATCCAAGCGTGCTCGAACAATCAATCTCTCTAATTGAGATAAGTCACGCCCCTGTAGCATGCTGTTACTGTTATCAAGGAGCACCGTTACCGGAAACTGGCTCAATGGGTAGCGAGCCGCTGCCACAGGAATAGAAGCACCATCGGCACTATGAATAGAGACAATTAACACACCATCTTTAGGGACTATCACTGTATCAGCTAAACGAACCGTCACTTTAACCGAAAGCGCTGGCGAGCGATTTGCAGATAAGTTGCGCTGAGCACTTTCAATACTACGCGTGAGCATATCATAACGAGTATCATTTGGCCCAATCATCTGTTGCATCTGCTGCCAATAGGCAATGGCCTTTGTGTAGTCGCTGTTTTCAAAAGCATCAAAAGCTAATAACGAGAAAACTCTAAGATCCACATCATCGGCCTGAGCTAACTTAAGCAGCAGTGTTCTTGCTTGATTTTGCTCCCATTCATCATTGGAGAGAATCAAGGCTTGAGCATAACCGAACTGAACATCACCGTCTTTAGGGGCAAGTTCATAGGCTTTTTTGCTCGCGCCAATCGCTGTTTGCATATCACGATTGGCCATTCCAATCCGCCCAAGCAATAACCACCCAGTGGCATCATTCGCTTGATAATGCAACCGAGTCCGTAAAGATAAAGTGAGATCTTGCATCTCTTGGTCGGTCAACTCAACCCCATGAGGTGATGGTATCATGAGCTTCTTACTCAGTTCAGGCAAACTGGCGCTCACTTGCTGCCAATGTTTAACTTGGGAATAAGAGCCATACTCTGCATATAATCCATAACTGAGCGTTATCATGAGTAGCATTGCCAAAACAAAGATAGCCCCTTTAGCTGACATCGACTCACGAGTTAATTCCGATCGACTTGGCACATCATCTAATAATGACTGTTTCAAATCGGTAATCAGTGCTTGTGGATCATCCACGAAACCTTCTTGCGTTTCCGCCTCAAGTTCAGCTAAACGGTCTTTGTAAAAGGCTTTATTCAACTCATCCCGCAACGGTTGATCATTATTATTAGTTCGTTGGCTCATGGGAATAGCAATAAAGAGGCTTGCTACGATCACTAAAATAAGTGTAGATAGCCAAAATAATGTCATGCTTGTTTATCTCCTTGGCTTTCATCCTTCAATAATGCTTGCAAGCGTGCTTCTTTTTCTTGATCCCAATTTTCGACCTGAGTCGGATGATTCTTACGACCTCGGCTGCGCATAACGAGTACGCTAAACCCGATCATCAATACCAAAAGCGGCGCAATCCACAAAATAGCAGTACTGGCTGTCAATGGAGGATTGTAGGTAACAAAGTTGCCATAGCGAGCGACCATGTAATCGATTACCGTTTGCTTTTCATGACCTTGCTTTGTCATTTCATATACTTTTTGTCGCAAGTCCTGAGCGAGCTCCGCATTAGAATCAGCAATTGAGTTATTTTGACATTTGGGACACCGCAGTGTATTGCTCAACTCATGAAACTGTTTCTCTTGCTCTGGTGTATCAAAGTCATAGACATCAATCACAGCCCAGCTAGATAATGAAAGAAACAATGTGGCAAACGTCGCCCAACGCATCAATCTCATGGCTGACTCTCCTGCACAAGTTGCTGATAGATAGGCTCAAGTTGGTTTTTCCAGTGATGAGGATTAACATCACCAACATGGCGATAACGAATGACTCCATGAGCGTCAATCAGAAACGTTTCCGGTGCACCATAAACGCCCAAATCCAAACCTAGCATCCCACTGCCATCAAATAGACTAATTAAATAGGGGTTGCCCAATTCATTTAACCATGTCACCGCTTTGTCACGTTGATCTTTGTAATTTAGGCCGATGATTTTCACCCCTTGATCTGCCAGTTGGTTTAAGTACTGATGTTCGGCATAGCAGGTGGGACACCAAGTGGCCCAGACATTCAGTAATAACGGTTTTCCGATAAAAATCGATTGATCATACAATCGGCCTGGCTCTGCTAAATCTTCTAATTTAAATTCAGGAACGACTTTACCAATCAAAACCGACTCCAGTTTGGTTGGATTATCTCCTGCTGAATTTTTCATCAACTGGGTAACAAAAATAGCCACCAAAAGTAGAAAAGCCAATAATGGGATAAACAGCACTTTTTTATGCATTGTCTCCCCCCAATTGTACGGTTTTTCTAAAACGATAACGTTTATCACTTATCGCAAAAGCACCACCAATAGCCATAAATAAAGCCCCGGCCCAAATCCACCGTACAAAAGGCTTATGATAAATGCGAACCGCCCAAGCATCACGGCCCTCTAACCGCTCACCCATCGCAATATAGAGATCTCGAGTGATACCTCGATCAATAGCAGCTTCCGTCATCATAGAGCGGGCAGTGCGATAAAAACGTTTTTCAGCGTGCAATGTATTAATGTATTGCCCATTTTTGGTGATTTCGAAGTCAGCAATATAACCATCATAATTAGGGCCATCTCTATCTCTTAATCCTTTAAAATAGAAGTTATACGAATCTAAGGTGAAATGTTCACCTGGGGCTAACCGCACATCACGCTCCACGCTATAGTTTTGCACCATTGCAATACCAATTACACTCACCGCCATCCCTAAATGGCCAAGTACCATCGCCCAGTGACTACGCGACAGTTTTTTCACGCCCACAGCAAAAGTATGTCGATGAGTTGCTCGTTGATATAACTCAATCCCATGTAAGCTAATGATCCAGAAAGCCATCACCCATCCGAGATAAGCCATCGGTCTAAATTCATCTGTCAAAATATGGATCAAGACGGCACTGCTCAGCAAAGCGATCCCCGCCGAAATAATCATAGGTTTGACAAGACTAGCTAAAGAATCACGCTTCCACCGAATCAATGGGCTGATCCCTAAGAAGAAAGCAAAAGGCACCATTAACCAAGCAAAGACTGTATTAAAAAAAGGGGCTCCGATAGAGACAGAGCCTAATCCAAGTTGCTTATGAATCAAGGGCAGCAGTGTACCGATCAGCACGACGACTAATCCGGTAATCAATAAAATATTGTTGCTTAATAACGCATTTTCACGAGAAACGAGCGCAAACTCACCGTGTGAACGCACCGCACTTCCCTTAAGAGCGTATAGCAATAAGGAGCCACCAATAACAATGACTAAAAAAGCTAAAATAAACATACCGCGAGCGGGATCAGACGCGAACGCATGAACCGACACTAAAATGCCAGAACGAACTAAAAAGGTTCCTAGTAGGCTAAGTGAAAAGGCAGAGATAGCGAGTAATACCGTCCATGCCTTAAAGATTCCTCGCTTCTCAGTAACCGCAAGAGAGTGCATTAAAGCGGTTCCGGCTAACCATGGCATTAACGAAGCGTTTTCTACTGGATCCCAAAACCACCATCCCCCCCAGCCGAGTTCGTAGTAAGCCCACCATGAACCTAAAGCAATTCCTAACGTCAAAAATAACCATGCCGCCGTCGTCCAAGGGCGGGACCAACGTGCCCATGCGGTATCTAAACGTCCGGTCATTAAAGAAGCTATCGCAAAAGAAAAAGCAACAGAAAAGCCGACATAACCCATATATAAGATAGGAGGATGAACAATTAATCCTGGATCTTGTAGTAATGGATTAAGGTCTCGTCCATCAATAGGAAAATGTGGCAAGGTACGGATAAAAGGATTGGAAGTAACGATGATAAACAGTAAAAAGCCAACAGTAATCATGCCCATAATCGATAATACACGCGCAACCGACGCTTGTGGCATCCCTCGGCTAAAACTCGCCACCGCCACCGTCCACCCAGCCTGAATCAACGCCCATAGTTGCAAAGAACCTTCGTGCGCTCCCCAAGCTGCAGTTAAACGATAATACCAAGGCAATTGGCTATTTGAGTTGCTCGCGACATACAGTACTGTGAAATCATTGACGTAAAATGCCCATAATAAAATAATGAACGATATGGCAAGCATGGTCAGCATTCCCCATGACAGGGGACGAGCACTATTCATGAGTAGCCGATGATGGTATTGCGCCCCCACCATAGGAAGAATACTCAATAAAACAGCAAAAGCCAGAGAAAGGATAAGCGAAAAATGGCCAATTTCGACAATCATTGCAGGCTTCCTTGTTGCTGTTCTTCAGTATAAATCAACGGTGCATGATTTTTTTGCAGCGCTTCGGCAATTTCGGTCGGCATATAGTTTTCATCATGCTTAGCTAACACTTCAAAGGCTTCTATTGTTGTGGCATCTTTTAATACACCTTGTGCAACAATGCCTTGTCCCTCTCGAAAAAGGTCGGGAAGAATTCCCTCATATTCCACTTTGACCGTTGGGCCCACATCATGTAATAAAAAACTAACTTTTAGTGAATTGGGATCACGAGAAACAGAGCCGACGGTCACCATACCTCCAATTCTTAACCGTTGACCCACTTCTGGTTTTTTGCCTTTCTTGCCATTGACCAGTTCTGTTGGTGTATAAAAAAGATCCATGTTTTGGCTTAATGCATAGAGGATTAATCCGGTTGTTATCCCTAACCCAATCAAAATTGCGAGGATCATACTAAGCCGCTTCTTTCGTCTCGGATTCATAGGGTATTCTCCATATTTTTAGCCGCCTCAATACGAGCCTGTCGATTGATTTTCTTTTGCACATCTTGAAGTTGGTCTCTCCCGGCTCGCACACTCAACACCCACAAAAAACCCATTGAAAAGAAAGTAATACCAAACGCACTCCACACATATTCAGCGTAACCTCCCATGGCAAAAAACTCGCTCCAAGAATTAAAATACATTTATTTCTCTCCCTGTAATTGTGTGGCTAACTCAATAACCCAAGGACGTTGACTTTCTCGTTGAATGATCTCATTGCGTAAACGAATCAAAGTGACCGCGACAAAGAAAAATGCAAAACCGACAATACAAATCAATAAAGGCCAAAGCATGTCTGATGAGATAGATGGTTTAGCAAATTTCGTGATTGAGGCACCTTGATGCAAAGTGTTCCACCACTCAACAGAGAAATGAATAATCGGTAGGTTGATCACCCCGACAATCGCAAGAATACCCGCAGCTTTTGCCGCCATTTTGGGGTCATCAAATGCTTGGTACAGTGCAATGACACCTAAATACAGGAAAAGCAAAATAAGTTCTGATGTCAAACGCGCATCCCATACCCACCAAGCACCCCACATAGGTTTGCCCCAAATGGCTCCAGTAACCAAAGCAATGAACGTCAATACAGCCCCAATCGGAGCCATTGCTAAAGCCGCCATATCTGCAACTCTAATTTGCCAAACAAGACCAATAAAAGCAGCCATCGCCATGGCTAGATAAGCTCCCATCGACCAAATTGCAGAAGGAACGTGGATATAAATGATGCGAAAACTATTACCTTGTTGATAATCAGAAGGCGCAAAAGCTAGCCCCCAGACGATACCTGTCACCAAACACAATAACGTTAAGGTAGTAAACCAAGGCAGAAACTTACCGCATAACTGATATACCGTTTCAGGCTTGGCATAAGGATGAAGCCATTTCCACATTGTTCGTCTCACTCTTGCTTCTGTAACCGAATCTTTTTGTTCAGATTATTATTCACTTAATCGGAATCAAACCGACTAATGCACACTAATTCGTAAAGCCGCACTGATGGCTAATGGCGTTAAGGTTATTGCCCCCATAAGCATCGCGCCTAAAATAGCCAATTGCCCAGCATATGGTATACCCAAGGCTGCAGCATCAATTGCTGATGTGGCAAAAATTAAAATCGGAATATACAGCGGTAGTACCAATAAACTGAGCAATACACCACCTTTTTGTAGCCCCACGGTTAACGCAACACCAATGGCTCCCACAAAACTTAATGTTGGCGTGCCCAAGGTCAGTGTACAAACCGCGGCCAACCAGGTATTGAAGTCTAACGCTAGCAATATAGCAAGCAGAGGGCTGATCAAAATAAGAGGAACACCAGTTAATAACCAGTGTGCGAACACTTTGGCTATGACGACGACAGAAAGAGGCGTTGGCATTAGCATCATTTGCTCTAATGCACCATCTTGAAAATCGTCACGTAACAATCGCTCTAGTGACAGTAGTGCCGATAACAGAGCAGCAACCCAAAGAATACCGGAAGAGATTCGAGATAAAAGTACCGGATCTGGGCCAATACTGAGCGGAAAGAGCGTTATCACAATAATAAAAAACCACAGAGGATTAACAATATCAGCCTGACGACGATAGGCAATCAGCAGCTCTCGACGAACAATTGTGATCATCAACGAGAACATGGCTCCACTCCCAGTTTAATTTTTCTCAATTTCGCATTATCAGTAAACATGTCCTGATGGGTCGTTAACATAATCATGCCTCCAACCTCTGTATGACGTAAGAAAAGTTGTTCCAGAACCCAAACACCCTGTTTATCGATAGCAGTTAACGGCTCATCTAAAACCCACAGTAAGTGCTCACTTAACCAGAGACGAGCCAAAGCAACTCGACGCTGCTGTCCTGCAGACAACTGAGCAACAGGCACTTCTTCAACCCCTACCAGCCCAACTTTGGCTAAGGCTTGATACAACGGCTGATCCTCGCAAGTACTGTTGCTCACCTTTTGATAAAAACGCAGATTTTCTAACGGAGTCAATTCACGTTTAATCCCCGTTTGATGGCCAAGAAAAAGGAGATCGCGGTGAAAACTTTCGCGGTCTTGCGCGATATTCTCTCCCTTCCAGAGTATCTGACCAGCATCAAGGTTACCCAGCCCGGTAATCATCCTCAGCAACGTAGTTTTACCCGTACCATTTCGACCTTCAACCTGAACCAGCTCACCCGCTTGAATGTTAAAAGACAATTCTTCAAAGAGCACTCGATCATCTCGAATTGCCGTGAGATTTTTTGCTTCCAGCATGAGCTTCTATATCAATATGTTGGGTCGACCATATTAACACAGCCATAAAAAGACAAAATAGAATAAGGGTATTCTGGGTCACGAAAACAAATAAGAATTTGTTAATTTTTTGGTAAGAAAAGGTAAATTAAGCCTTTGGTTTTATATGGGTATATAGACCTGATAGGGCGAAAAAAAAGAAAGGACTCGATGCGACTCTCTCTAAATAGCAAAAAATAAAAAAGGAAGCTCTAACACTTCCTTAATCAAAAGAGGGAACTTATTTTAGCGTTTTTTTCCAGTTGGATAAGGCTGTTTTCTATCTGGATCGCTAGTCAGTGGTGGGACGGCCTCTTTGCCTGTTAACTTTTTTTGCAATGAAAGCATCAACTCAGCTTCAGCCTTAGGCAATTCACATTCCTCAATCAGCTCATTAATGTCGGCACCAAGCTTTGCCATTTTACTAGCACGACTATACAAGCGAGCATCAGTATCCGCGTTTTCTAACTGCTTAAGGCGCTCACTGAGATGAGCAATCATCTCTTGCTGTTCTGTCACTCGTTGCCCAAGCCCAATAGCGGCTGAACGTATTTCTAACAGCTGTTTGGTCGATTTTTGTAGCGATTTATCTAAGCTACGAGCCTGCTGACGAAAATAATCGGCTTGGCGAATCAGCTTTCGATGCAATGCCACTAGGCAAAATATGAGTAATAGTGCTACCAATAACCCGCCTCCAGCTAAAACAGGAGGCGTTAAATCGAAAAAATCACCCATTATAAATGAGCCATTTCATCCCATTCTTCTTCTGACAACAGCTTGTTCAGATCAACTAAAATCAGTAGCTTGCCATCGCGATTGCTAACACCTTGAATAAATTTAGAACTTTCATCAGTGCCAACACTCGGTGTGGTATCAATTTCAGAAGAACGCAGGTAAACGACTTCGGCAACACTATCGACCAAGATACCAATAACTTGGCGCTCTGATTCAATAACGATGATACGTGTATTATCGGTAATTTCACCAGACATCAGACCAAAACGTGAACGAGTGTCGATCACGGTAACCACGTTTCCACGTAGGTTGATAATACCCAGTACATAATCTGGTGATCCGGGAACTGGGGCAATTTCGGTGTAACGCAAAACTTCACGCACTTGCATCACATTAATGCCATAGGTCTCTTCTTCCAATTGAAATGTCACCCACTGAAGCACTTCATCGTTTGAGTGTTCTTTTCTCACTTTTACTTCAGACATACCGTTTCCTCTCTAAGTCGTTACCGACAAATATATAAATTATTTATCGAGTGCTTTGACATCAAGCCCTGCATTAAGCATAGCGATTAATGCTTGAACATGAATCAACGCACACATTTTTTCTTTAACCATTCCCGCAAGCCAAGGACGTTTGCCCACCTGCTCCCGCCAACGGACTTTATCACTACTTAGCCATTCTGTTCCTAATAGTTTGCTACAAGCAAGCCCCCACATACTTTCATCTAACATAACAATGTATTGATACTCTTCTTTATATGAATCATCGCGTAACTTTTCAGCCATGACCCATTTTGCCGTATCAACCACATCTAACTGATGCTCTCGACTCGTTTGTAGCCCTAGATACCATGGTGGACGACCAATTAAATGATTCAGTGTCGCTTTGCGATGAATACCACCCAGCTCATCAAGCGGAACAGCAAAAGTGACACCATTAACTTCAAAGTAAAGTACTTGGAAATTCGCTTCACGAACTGGGCAGTTCCAATGACCAATGGGTGACACTTCAGCTTGTGCTGTATCATCAGCTTGCGACTCTACTTCTTCAGTATGGTGGCTAGCGACCGCTTCTGCCACTTCAGGTTGCACCTGTTGTTGCGCTTCTTTAACAACCTCAACTGTAATGGGGGCAACCTCTTGTTGATAAGGTTCGATTTCCCATTCTTGAATTTCTTCTGTTACGAGAGGCTGCGGAATCGACTGAGCTATTTGCTGCGTGTTTTGCTCTAAAATATCGTCAATACCGAGTTCATCCACTGGATTACTGGTTTCTAACTGACTCAGTAATCGTTCTACATCCTCTAAGTTGGGTAATTCAAATTCAACTAAAGTTTGATCAACATAGTCAACCTCACTTTCCACTTTAAGCGCAGGAGCAGGTTGAGGCTCAAGTGATGGTTGGATTACCGGAGCATCCAATGTTGCTTGAGGACTCTGATCATCAAGCTCTTCTGCTAATAACGCAGTAAAGTAATCTTCTAAAGCTTGTTCACTGGATAATAATGGGCTACTCATTGATGGCTAGCCTCTCTAAAAACAACAACAGTTGTTTATAGGCAAAGACACCACGACATCCTTCTGCAAAGTGGGAAACGGGCAAGCGTTTTAAGCTGGCATCTCTGAATTTTGTATCAATTGGTACCGCTGAAGTCCAAACTTGCTCGGGATAGTCTTTTTTTAATTGATTAAGTGTCTGTAATGAAGCACGAGTCCGTTTATCATACATCGTGGGTACAATGGTCACTTTAAACTCACGACTACGAGACTTTTGCATAATAGCTAAAGTACGAACCATGCGTTCAAGCCCTTTCATTGCCAGGAACTCGGTTTGCACTGGTATTAAAATACGATCACTAGCAGCCAAAGCATTGACCATCATCACACCGAGGATAGGAGGGCAATCAATTAAGACGTAATCATAACTGGCACGCAAAGCGAGTAATGCGCGTTTAAGAATAAGCCCCATACCACTGCGATTGCCCATGACACGATCCAGCGTCGCTAAAGACATATGAGCGGGGATAAGATCGATGCCTTCAATATCCGTTTGTAAAATCAGCGGCTCAACACTTTGCTCGGTAAAATCACGTAATTGAAAAAGATCAAATAAACTCGCCGGTATCGCATCAGAATCATAACCTAGATACGTTGTTAACGACGCATGGGGATCGGTATCCACCAACAACACACGTTTGCCTTGTTTACTCAGTAGGCCCGCGAGGGTGATAGTCGTTGTCGTCTTACCGACGCCTCCTTTTTGGTTCGCAACGCTCCAAACAATCATGATGCTTCCTTAATTCAGACCGACTTCAACCAATATCCGCTCAGCAATACGTTCGAGAGGAAGATCTTCCGATGAAATCCCAGCTTTCGCTACCGCTTGAGGCATTCCATATACTACGCAACTCTCTTCATCTTGCGCCCAAATCGTGGCACCAACGGCTTTTAGCATGCGAGCGCCTTCTCGTCCATCAGCCCCCATTCCAGTCAGCACCATAGATAGCACTTTATCACCAAATATTTTCGAGGCAGAGCCAAAAGTGATATCAACACAAGGCTTATAATTCATTCTCTCACCGCCATCAATAATACGAAGGCGTGCTGCCCCGGGTCGACCATCGATCATCATCTGTTTGCCACCCGGCGCAAGATAGGCAACACCGGGACGTAACATATCCCCATCTTCTGCTTCTTTGACTTCAATTTTGCACAATGAATTAAGGCGACTGGCAAAGGCTGCGGTAAACGTCGCTGGCATATGCTGAATGAGTACGATGGGATGCGGGTAATTCGCTGGTAACTTAGTCAGAATTTTTTGTAATGCAACCGGCCCCCCTGTCGATGTTCCGATCGCGGTTAACTGATATTTTTTCCCCGATGCTTTAAAACGAGCAACAGGCGCAGCCTGACGACTCGCAGCACTCGAATTCGAGGTCGAAGGCGAGACCTGACGTGTCGAACCACTTGATGTCACAGGCGATTTTGCAAGCAGGCTACGACGCATAAACGTTCTCTTGCCTGCAATATCCATCACTTTTTGCTGAAGTAGCGAGACGGCTTCATCTCGATTACGAGCAATATCTTCAAATTTTTTCGGGAGAAAATCGAGAGCCCCCGCATCTAACGCATCTAACGTCGCTTTCGCTCCATCATGCGTGAGTGAGGAAAACATCAAAATTGGGGTGGGATTATTCGCCATAATCTCACGTACAGCCGTGATACCATCCATAATGGGCATTTCAATGTCCATCGTGATGACATCAGGTTTTAAGCGCAAAGCTTTATCTACAGCTTCACGACCATTTGTTGCCACATCAATGACTTCTAAACGCGATTCGGCATTGATGATCTCACTCACTCGACGTCGAAAGAAGCTTGAATCATCAACAACTAATACTTTAATCGCCATAGTTATCCTTATTATTAAGTAGCGAAACGCTACTAAAAACGCGAGGCTGCCGCGTATTTTTTCAGTAAATCAGATATATCCAATATCAGCGCAATATGCCCATCACTGGTAATCGTCGCTCCGGCCATACCTGGCGTCCCCTGAAGCAGTTTATCGAGAGGTTTAATCACGACTTCTTCCTGCCCAATTAAAGTATCCACCACAAAGCCGACGCGTTGATTACCTATCTGTACGATAACAACATGCCCATGCCCTTTACGGGCTTCAACCATGCCAGCTTGTGGGGCTAACCAATTTTGCAAATAGAAAAGGGGAATTGATTTATCACGAACAATAATGGTTAATTGGCCATCAACCACGTTCGTACGACTTAAATCAAGATGGAATATTTCATTCACACTCGCTAGAGGCAAAGCAAAAGGATGCCCAGCAACACCTACCATTAAGGTGGGTAGAATTGCTAACGTGAGGGGAACTTTGATGGTAATTTTGGTGCCTTTACCCAGTTCTGAATCTATATCAATCGAACCATTTAACGTATTAATTGCCGTTTTAACCACATCCATCCCAACACCACGGCCTGAGATATCTGAAATTTTCTCTTTACTTGAGAAGCCAGGCATAAAGATAAGGTTAAAGCATTCTTTATTAGTTAAGCGAGAAGCGGCATCTTCGTCCATCATGCCACGTTTCACGGCAATCGCTCTCAATTTATCGGGGTCCATACCACCACCATCATCGACGATAGCAAGCTCAATATGATCCCCCTCTTGGGAAGCAGATAAAATGACTTTACCGGTGCGCGGTTTGCCAGATGCCACTCGATCATCGGGCATTTCTATACCATGATCGACTGAATTACGAACCAAGTGAATCAGAGGATCGGCCAATGCCTCAACTAGGTTTTTATCTAGATCGGTTTCTTCACCGCGTAATTCCAACACAATATCTTTTTTAAGTGTTCGAGCTAAATCACGGACGACACGAGGAAAGCGACCAAATACTTTTTTAATCGGTTGCATGCGAGTTTTCATCACCGCACCCTGTAGATCTGCCGTGACAACATCTAAATTCGAAACCGCTTTAGACATTTCTTCATCATTACTATTTAGTCCCAAGCTCAACAAGCGGTTTCGAACTAAAACCAGTTCACCAACCATATTCATAATAGTATCGAGCGTGGATGTATCAACTCGAACTGTGGCCTCTACCTGTTGTTGTGGTTTTTTCACCGGACTCGCCGCTGTCGTAACTTCACGTTTTTCAGCAGTAGGGGTCGCTTTTACAGGAGAAGTCACAGCCGACGAAGCAGCTTTTTCCACAGGCGTTTGGGCTGCAGTTTTGCTATCTGTCGTTTGACTTACGCTCGTTGATGATTGGCTGATCGCGCTAGCAGGCTTTGTCGCCATTTCAAGTTCATCGATAGAAGGCCCTTTACCTGAGCCGTGTAACTCATCTAATAAGCGTTCAAACTCTTCATCTGTCATCAAATCACTATCGGAACTAAAACTGGAGCTTGCCGCTGGATTTGTTGATGTTTTATCTGAAGTTGTTGATGTTTTATCTGGCGTTGATGAAGCAGATGTCTCATGCACAGAAGGCCCCTTGCCTTGGCCGTGTAACTCATCGAGCAGTTTTTCAAATTCATCATCGGTGATATCACCACTTGAAGAATCACTGTTTGAAGAACTACTAGTCGGTGCTGAAGGACTTGGCTCAGTGCTTGCAGAGGCTGTATTCGTTTCTGCACCCGGAGCTCGCCCTTTACCATGCAGTTCGTCGAGCAGTTTTTCAAACTCATCTTCACTGATATCATCAATCGAACCACTGCTCGTAGTATGTTCAGTGGATACCGTACTTTCTGTACTTGCAGGAGTTTCAACCACAGGCTCATCGATTACTGCTTCAATTTCAGCCGCAGGAGGCGTTTGCTGATCAGCAGAAGGCTCATCTTCAGACTCTGGTTTACATAGCGCGTGTAACTCTTCAATTAATTGAGGATCAGCGGGTTGCACTGGTTCACGATTTTGTACCGCTTGAAATTGTTCATTGACCGTATCAAGGGCACGCAGCATGGTATCCATCAAACTCGCAGTGACGCTTCTCTGCCCATTCCGTAAGTAGTCAAACACATTTTCTGCGCCATGACAGGTTTCAACTAACTCGGTTAACGCTAAGAAACCCGCACCACCTTTTACCGTATGAAAACCTCGGAAAATAGCATTAAGAAGGTCTCGATCTTGTGGATTATTTTCTAATTCCACTAACTGCTCTGATAGCAGCTCTAAAATCTCACCGGCTTCAACCAAAAAGTCTTGAAGAATATCTTCGTCTAAATCGTAGCTCATACGTTACCCCTAAAATCCAAGACTCGACAGTAAATCATCGACTTCGTCTTGAGATGAAACTGCATCAATGCGCTCATGAGGGTTTAAAATCGGTCCTTCAGGTTCGCAAATTGCTTTTTCAACGTTTTCTGATTGTTGTTGTAATTGATTCTTGCCAAATACGGTCAAAATATCCACTAAACGACCTTCGACTTCGTTCACTAATGTGATCACACGTCGGATGATTTGCCCCGTTAAATCTTGGAAGTCTTGCGCCATTAAGATCTCGGTAAGTTGCCCACGTAGTTCGCAGCTATCACCTTCGACTTGAGACAGGAGATCGTCGATACGATGACAAAGGGCTTTAAACTCACTCAGTTCGATTCGACCTTGCATCAGTTGATTCCATTGAGGACGAATCACCAATAAGCTTTCATGAAGGTTGTCAGCCATCGGCATACAGCGCTCAACAGCATCCATGGTTTTATTGGCTGCAACTTCTGTTTTATCAATCACGTAATGCAGTCGATCACGCGCATCAGGGATTTCATCATTCGCAATCTGACTCATCCGTTCATCGACATGAAACTCCCGCATGGCATCATGTAGATCGCGAGTTAATACACCGATTTCCTGCAGCACAGGGTTTCCTTCAGATTCATAAATCTGTTTAACCAGTTGGTTGGCGCTACCTTGCTGCCCTGCCTCTAGCAGTTGAACGAGTTCTTTTGCTTGTTCTAATGAAATCATCCTGTTTTAGCCTTGCTCGCGTAATGAATCAAATACCGTTATCGCTAACAAATTTCTACTTATGCAGTCTATTCGTTTGGCATTCATAATGTTAGCCTTCATAGCTATTGCTACATTGATAAAAGTTAGCGTTATAAACGCTCAAAGATTTTCTCTAGCTTCTCTTTCAATGTAGCAGCCGTAAATGGTTTTACGATATAACCATTGACTCCAGCCTGTGCCGCTTCAATTATTTGTTCACGTTTTGCTTCTGCGGTAATCATTAACACTGGCAAGTGTTTCAGTTCTTCATCCGCACGAATATTCCTCAGTAAATCTATACCTTGCATACCCGGCATATTCCAGTCAGTGACGACGAAATCAAAACCACCTTTTTTAAGCATAGGCAACGCCGTCAACCCATCATCTGCTTCTTGCGTGTTATTGAAACCCAAATCACGAAGTAGGTTTTTAACGATACGGCGCATTGTTGAAAAATCATCAACAATAAGGATCTTCATGTTTTTATTCAAAATTGCCTCCACTGAGTTCAAAGTCAGTGATATTTAGTCGTTTTGTGTCCAGGAACTTAACTTGGTTCGCAGACGTTGCATGGATTGGCTCAGTATTTGGCTCACGCGGGACTCGCTCACGCCAATTACTTCACCGATTTCTTTCAAGTTTAGCTCTTCATCATAATAGAGCGAAAGTACTAAAGCTTCACGTTCAGGAAGCGATTTTATTGACGTAACCAATGCTTTACGAAAAGCTTCGTCAGCGACGCCCTGAAAAGGAGAATTATCTTCACCATCTTCTAACGGTGAAATAGCATCATCGGACACACCGAGATCTTCAATGCCGACAATTCGAGAACCATTAATATCATTGAGTGCACTATGATAATGTTCGAGAGACATGGATAAATGTCGAGCAACTTCTGAATCTGTTGGATTTCGGCCTAACTCACCTTCGAGTATAGCAATCGCTTGGTTAATTTCTCGATTATGTTTATGTACAGAGCGTGGTACCCAGTCCCCACGTCGGATATCATCCAACATAGCGCCACGAATGCGAATGCCGGCATAGGTTTCAAAACTCGCTCCCTTACTTCCATCATAGTTTTTTTGTGCCTCAAGCAAGCCAACCATTCCAGCTTGGATTAAGTCTTCAATCAAAACACTCGGCGGTAAACGGCCAATTAAGTGATGAGCAATACGCTTGACCAATACCGCATATTGGTCCAGAAAAAGCTTCTGACTCGTCATATGTCCATATTGATCATAAGTAAGCGCTTTATTCACCAAAAGGTTCCCCTACTATTTCTGTTCGGTTTAATAACCGTTCCACAAAAAACTCTAAATGACCACTTGGCGTCCGAGGGATCGGCCAAGTTAAGGCTTTATTGGCCAATGAGCTAATTGCCAATGAGGCCGGTGAGCGTGGAAAGGCGTCGACAACGATTTTTTGCCTTTTTACAGCCTGACGTACATTATCATCTAACGGGATACATGCGACCAGTTCCAAGCTCACATTTAAGAATCGTTCGGTAACTAATGTTAATTTAGCAAACAATTCTCTTCCTTCACGATAGCTTCTCACCATGTTGGCGACAATTTTAAATCGCTGAACTTGGTGTTCTCTGCTTAAAAGTTTGATCAGCGCATATGCATCAGTGATTGATGTGGGCTCATCGCATACTACCACAACGACATCTTGTGCCGCACGCGAGAAGCTAACAACCATATCAGAAATTCCGGCTGCCGTATCAACAAGCAGAATATCCATTTCATCTTCTAAAGAACCAAACGCACGAATCAAACCAATGTGTTGGGCATGGGAAAGCTCCGTCATCGACTGAGTTCCAGATGTCGCCGGAATAATTTTTATTCCATGAGGCCCTTCAACAATGGAGTCTTTCAGCTCACATTCGCCAGCCAAAACGTGCCCTAGATTTTTTTTAGGACGAATCCCCAGCATTACATCGATATTTGCTAGACCTAAATCGGCGTCCAGTACCATGACTTTTTTCCCTTGGCGCGCCATACAGATGGCCATCCCAAGCGTCACGTTTGACTTACCCACTCCACCTTTCCCACCCGTGACAGCGATCACTTTGGTGACTGAAGGTTGAGTTAAACGGCGTAAGCCACTTGCTTGATCATATATCATATTATCCGTCATATCTGTCCGCCGCCTAGAATCTCTCTGAATCACTATTCCAGTAATGAGGTTCATTTTCTGTCGACTGCTCAAGTAACTCATTGGCTTTTGCTACCATATATTTTGGCTGAGCAATCACGATGTCTTCAGGAACACGCTGCCCATTAGCGATATAAGCAACCGGCAACGCGTTTTGAACGACAACACTGACAAATTCACCTAAGCTCAAACATTCATCAAGCTTAGTCATAATGCACCCAGAAAGAGGAATTCTTCTAAAGTGCTCGATGGTTTCTTGCAGAACCTTGCGCTGAGCTGTAGCGGGAAGCACTAAATAGCTATGAATCATTTCGCCGCTTTCTTGCATCAAAGTATCTAACTGCTCGGAAAGGCGTACATCACGTTGCCCCATTCCAGCTGTATCAACGAGAATTAATCGTCGATGACGTAACTGAGAGATTACATCGGCTAACTCTTTGGAATCTTTAGCAACTCTTACTGGGCATCCCATGATTCGGCCATAAATCGATAACTGCTCATGAGCCCCTATCCGATAAGTGTCTGTGGTAATCAAAGCCACATTATCGGAGCCATATTCCATCGCAGCACGAGCGGCCAGTTTTGCTACAGTGGTTGTTTTTCCAACGCCAGTAGGCCCTAGCAATGCAACCACACCTCCCCGTTTTAAAATATCTTTTTTGACCACGGGGATTTGATCTGAAACTAAGCCTAATAAGGCCTTCCAAGCTTTGGGAGGTGGTGTATCTTCGGGAATATAGCAGGCCAACTGATCAGCAAGATCCAGCGATAACCCCATCCGCTCTAACCGTTTAATTAACATGGCACGCAACGGCTCTCGTCGCTCAACTTCTTGCCACATTAATCCTGAAACTTGGTGTTCTAGCAATCGACGAATGGAGTTCATCTCTTCTCGCATGATCTCGAGTTCATTCGGAGTAAGAGCAATGTCTTCACTTTGATTCTGCTCATAGCGAGTGGGGTCTAATCGAGCACGTTGCCGTGAGGCTGCACCTTTCTCATCGACGCCTTTTGAGAACATTGATTCATTGTTTTTTTGATAAGAAGAGGTTGAACTACGTTTTCGCTTAAGTAATGCCGTCAGTGAATCTTCAGTGTCTTGACGAGGTTCCGTTGTAGAGGTTTGGTGATGGCTATATTGTTTAAGCATGCTCGCAAAACGCTCAGTCATACCGTGGCCATTAGCCTGATTAGCTTGTTGTAAGCTGACCCGATCCTCTGCAAGCTCTCGGCTGGATTGTCGAGTCGGCGTTGAAGCTAATGAAGCAGATCGATTGCTATTCTGAGGCGGATTCGCACGATATTGCTTCGTAGCTAGCGACGTATTTGAGGCGGATTCGCCATCCACAGCCGCCACTATTTCGACGCCACCTGCGACTTTTTTATTGGACATAATGACAGCATCCGCACCAAGTTCTTCTTTAACTTGTAGCAGAGCCATTCTCATGTCTTTGGCAAAAAATCGTTTAATTTTCAAAGCAGATATCCGTACTTTACGTTAAGGTGGTTAATTTCCCACCGCTTGTACAATTCGAATTTGTTTTTCATCTGGGATTTCTTGATAGGAAAGAACCCGCAAATTCGGGATTGTATTTTTGACAAACTTGGCCAAGGTCGAACGTAACACGCCAGACGTTAGCAACACAGCAGGTTCGCCTTTGAGCTCTTGCTCTTGGGTTGCTTGACTCAGTGCCATTTGTAAGCGTTCAGCTAAACCAGGTTCAATTCCCGCTGACTCACCTCCTGAGGCTTGCATAGTTTGATGCAATATCTGTTCCAGCTCAGGGACCAAAGTAATAACCGGTAATTCAGGCTCTATGCCGTTGATTTCCTGAACAATTAATCGTTTCAGTGAGATGCGCACTGCTGCGGTTAAAATGTCAGGTTCTTGACTCTTACTCGCGTACTCAGCCAAAGTCTGTACGATAGTACGAATATCTCGAATCGGAATCGCTTCGTTGAGCAGGTTTTGCAACACTTTTACCATAGTGCCAAGTGGCAGTTGATCAGGCACAAAGCCATCGACTAATCTTGGCGCTGTTCGGCCGAGCATTTCTAATAGATTTTGTACCTCTTCGTGGCCAAGTAACTGAGCGGCGTTATTGGTTAATAGCTGGCTAAGATGCGTCGCGAGAACCGTTGATGAATCAACCACGGTATAACCTAACGCTTGCGCGTGCTCTCGTTGCTCCTCTCTAATCCATATCGCTTCTAAACCAAATGCAGGATCATACGTTTGCTCACCATCAATCATGCCGTACACTTGTCCAGGGTTAATCGCTAACTCTTGATCAGGTCGAATTTCCGCTTCACCAACCGCAACCCCCATCAAGGTGATCCGATAGCTGTTCGGCGTCAATTCTAAATTGTCACGAATATGTACCGGAGGAATCAAAAAACCAAAGTCTTGCGAAAGCTTTTTTCGTACCCCTTTGACACGTTCCAGTAACTCGCCACCTTGGTCTCGGTCAACTAACGGTATTAAACGATAACCGACTTCTAAGCCAATGACGTCAACAGGTTGTACATCATCCCAAGAAAGTTCTCGTGGCGTTGTTGCCTCTGATTGATTTTTTACCGGAACCTGTGAATCTTCTTTCGCTTTTGCTTGCTTACGTTGGAGCCAATAAGCGGCACCGCCCGCTACGGAAGCTAAACCTAAGAAAGAGAAATGTGGCATACCCGGGACAAGCCCCATTACACCTAGGATAGCAGCGGTAATCGTTAACGCTTTGGGGTTATCAAACAGTTGAAAAATGACCTGTTGCCCCATATCTTCATCGGTATTTTGACGCGTGACCATGATCGCAGCGCCAATCGAAAGCAACAATGAAGGAATTTGAGCCACCAAGCCATCACCAATGGTTAATAAAATGTATATTTCCATCGCCTGGCTAAAATTCAGATCATACTGAACCATACCGATGATAAGCCCGCCAACAATGTTAATAAATAAGATCAGAATACCAGCAATCGCATCCCCTTTAACAAATTTAGACGCACCGTCCATTGAGCCGTAAAAATCGGCCTCTTTGGTGACTTCAAAACGTCGAGTTCGCGCTTGTTCTTGATCGATCAAGCCTGCATTTAAATCAGCATCAATCGCCATCTGCTTACCGGGTAAGGCATCTAAGGTAAAGCGAGCGCTT
The DNA here is from genome assembly GCF_009904905.1 of Vibrio sp. V30_P3S12P165. NCBI lineage: Bacteria > Pseudomonadati > Pseudomonadota > Gammaproteobacteria > Vibrionales > Vibrionaceae > Vibrio > Vibrio sp. V30_P3S12P165. The sequence continues at coordinate 32,017 of NZ_WXWH01000024.1, forward strand.
ACCTCCGAAATACGACCCGCACCTTTGGTTACGACCATAAAGTTGATGATCATCAGAATAAGAAAGACAACCAAACCAACGGCATAATTTCCGCCAATAACCACACTACCAAAGGCTTCAATAACGTTACCCGCCGCTCCGGCACCTTCATGACCATGCAGTAAAACAACTCGAGTTGAAGCCACGTTCAAGGCTAAACGTAGTAAGGTTGCAATCAATAGCACAGTCGGGAAGGCTGCAAAATCAAGCGGTCGTCGTGTATAAACAGTCACTAATAATACGACCATCGCGAGGGCAATGTTAAAGGTAAAAAATAAGTCGAGTAAAAAAGCGGGGATGGGTAATACCACCATCGCCAAAGTGGCCAAAACCATGATCGGCGCACCAACCGCTGGTAAGCTACGTTGAGGAATGTTGGGTAATTTATCCGCAAATGGCAGCGTAAATTTCATAGGCCTGCAGCAATAAGTTGAAATAGTTCACAAGGTAACGATATGTTACCGCTTTATTTTCTATTTTTATGCAATTTTTAGTCCACTGAAAATCGTCAAAAATATGACTTCATACAACGCATAATTCGCAATACCCCACTTTTCGATATAAAAAACTGCCAATAAGGGCAGTTTTTTATCACTTGCAATTTTATTTTCTATCAGTTACGGATGCACATTCCACTGAACTTGTCCCTGCTGAGACGATGGCGAGTATTCAATACATATAATGCCGGAGGTTGGAAACATAGGCGCAGGCAGGTTAGCGACAAATTCCGCGCTAAGATAGGCCACCAAAGGAAGATGGGAGACGAGTAAAATACTCTCTAATTGCTCCGTTTCAATCAATGCTGCTAAGTAATCGAATACCGCCTCGGCTTGTCCATAAGGCGTAATATCGTCACAAGTTTCCACCCGAGTGGCAGAAAAATAGCATGAAATCGCTTGCCATGTTTGCTGGGCCCGTAAATAAGGACTCAGCAACACCTTATCAAACTGATGCAGGTTTTGCTGCTCAGCACATACACGAGCAACCGCGATCGATTCATTACGACCCCGATCGGTTAACGCACGTTCTGCATCGCTTGCTGCATAGTGGTGAGCTTCACCATGGCGCATAATCACTATTTTCATTCTCTTTACCTAATCTACAGGATTGATGACGACTTATACTTTAAGCAATCAGAATCAGGTTTCTTCGCCAATTTAGGCACAATTAGCCACGATTATAGCAGCATAAAATACAAAGACCTCGATTGAGATAACAATCTGTTTAAAAGACTTTTCTGTGTTCAAAATGCTCATTTGCTCAAAAAATTCATACTGCTCAATTGGCATCACCTGATTTCAGTCCCATACTAGTATCAGTTACCGTTCCAACGCGTAGTGTTGAGCTTTATTGTTATTTCTTGGTTATCATACAGCTCACGAATGAGATATTTTTGACACTCGATCGGCTCTTCCCTTCAATTATCAGTTCGGAGAAATTTGTGCATATTAGCCCTAATGATACCAATCGCTATCGCAATCTAACTTTAAAGAATGGTTTGCGGGTGCTGTTGATCCATGATGACCATGCACAAAAATCTGCCGCAGCTTTGGCGGTTAAAGTCGGACATTTTGATGATCCTATCGAGCGGCAAGGGCTGGCACACTACTTAGAGCACATGTTATTTCTTGGCACCCAAAAATACCCAAAGCCAGGTGATTTTCAAGCATTTATTAGTCAACATGGCGGCAGTAATAATGCTTGGACTGGGACAGAACATAGCTGCTTTTTCTTTGATATTTCAGCCAATCTGTTTGAAAAAGCACTGGATCGATTTAGCCAGTTTTTTATTGCCCCTCTATTTAATGCTGAGGCTTTGGATAAAGAACGCCAAGCCGTCGATTCTGAATTTAAGCTAAAGCTAAATGATGACTCGCGTCGCCTGTATCAAGTGCAAAAAGAAACGATCAATCCAGCGCATCCGTTTGCTAAATTTTCGGTGGGGAACCTAACAACCTTAGCCGATCGGCAAGGGGGCTCGATCCGCGACGAAATCATCACTTTTTATCAAAACCACTACTCTGCTGATATTATGACTCTCACGCTGTTAGGCCCACAGCCACTGGATGAGCTAGAAACATGGGTGATAGATAAATTCAGCAATATCATCAATAAACAGCAAGCCAATAAAAAGATTGAGCCTCCGTTCGTTACTGAAGAGCACACTGGCCTTTTGATTTATGTTGAACCGCTAAAAGAAATTCGCAAACTCATCTTAAGCTTTCCCATGCCCAGTACCGACGCTTATTATCAGCGCAAACCTCTTTCTTATCTTGCTCATTTATTAGGCTATGAAGGCAAAGGCAGTTTATTAATCGCGCTTAAAGCACAAGATTGGATCACATCGCTTTCTGCTGGGGGGGGAACCAGTGGCAGTAATTATCGTGAGTTTTCCATCAGTTGTACATTAACAGAACTGGGTTTGGCACATATTGAAGAGATTATCCAAGCTGTGTTTCAAACGATAGAGCTCATTTGTCAACAAGGGCTTAATGAATGGCGATATATGGAAAAAAGAGCGGTTCTTGAAGCCGCATTTCGTTTTCAAGAAAATGCTCGGCCTTTAGATATAGTGAGCCACCTCGTCATTAATATGCAGCATTACGCCTCCGCAGACATCATCTATGGTGACTACATGATGCAAGCTTATGATGAAACTCTGTTGCGGAAGATTTTAACGTATTTAACACCTAAAAATTTACGTGCCACTTTGGTCGCTCAAGGTTTACATTACCATCGTAAAGCTCAATGGTATAACACCCCATACTCGGTCCAAAAATGGAACGCACAGCAACTCAAACAATGGGATTCACCCGGTAATCGCTGGCCATTGCGTTTACCACCCAAAAATATTTTCATTTGCGAACAGTTAGAACCCAAACCTTTAGAGTCTTGCTCTCAGCAACCACAAATCATACAAGAATTACCCGGTTTTCGTTTATGGCATCTGCAAGAAACCGAATTCAGGGTGCCTAAAGGGGTTATTTATATCGCGATTGATAGCCCACATTCGGTTGCAAATATTCGTAATATTGTCATGACTCGTTTATGTGTAGAGATGTTTCTTGAAGGCTTAGCACAAGAAACCTATCAAGCTGAAATTGCTGGAATGAGCTACAACATGTACGCTCATCAAGGTGGCGTTACCTTGTCACTGTCCGGCTTTAGCCAAAAACAGCCGCAACTGATGAAAATGATTTTAGATAAGTTTGCGACACGTCAGTTCAATGAACATCGTTTTCAAACGGTTAAACACCAATTACAGAGAAACTGGCGCAATGCGGCACATGATCGTCCAATATCGCAACTATTTAATGCGTTGACAGGCTTATTACAACCAAACAATCCTCCCTATAGTGAACTCCTGACTGCGCTAGAAACGATTGAACGTCAAGAACTGGCACCTTTTGTCGAACAAATTCTCACTCAACTCCATGTCGAGATGTTTGTCTACGGCGATTGGCAACAGCAAGATGCACAAGCGATGGCTGAAGTGCTCAAAGATGCCTTAAGAGTGAAAGACCAATCTTATCAGGAATCACTGCGACCATTGGTTATGCTTGGGGAGAGTGGGACATTCCAATACGGTATGAATTGCAATCAAGATGATTCAGCGATCGTAGTGTACTATCAATCTCAACAAGTCACTCCGCGAACGATAGCGCTTTATTCTCTAGCTAATCATTTAATGTCAGCTACATTCTTTCATGAAATACGCACCAAGCAGCAACTCGGTTATATGGTCGGTACTGGAAATATGCCCCTCAATCGTCACCCTGGCATTGTTTTGTATGTCCAATCTCCCAATGCTGCGCCTGCTGAATTGATCCGTTCGATTGATGAATTTCTCAATGCCTTTTACATGGTATTGCTGGAATTAAATGAATATCAATGGCACAGCAGTAAACGGGGGTTATGGAATCAGATTGCCGCTCCGGATACGACATTAAGAAGTAAAGCACAGCGCTTATGGGTTGCCATTGGCAATAAAGATCAAACATTTGATCAGCGAGAACAAGTACTGGAAGAGCTCAAGCAACTTCAACGCTCAGATATGATCCGTTTTATTGTCAAAACGCTGAAACCAAGAACCGCCAATCGCTTAATTATGCATACTCAAGGTAATGCACATCGCGAGCATCCGTCACTGACACTTGGAGAAAATATTGAATCAGTCACACAATTTCAGAGTCGCCCGAAAGCATACGATTTAGGTTAGCATTCTGATTGAATAATCGACATTAAGCGATGAGGATGCAATTTTATACAAACACCTTGCCATTTAAACGCCAAGGTAGGATTACTCAGGCGCTCCCCCTTTCCTTGAGGCGAAGAAAGTTTGGTTTTAATCCCCAATTCAGTCAATTGCTGCCACTGCTTCGCCAATGATGGAAATTGGCGCAAAATATCTTGTTGATATGCCTCTGCACTTTCAGCTAAAGATGGAACAACAAACTCGACGTGTTCCCATCCTTGCTGAGGATAGACCTTTCCCTTGGCCGGATAAGGTAGCTCTAAGCAATCAATTGACCAACCTTGACTGCGCAAAGGCTGGCTTAAGGAAAACACTATAATGGGCCGCCCATGAATTTCAGCCTCAGAAACAACGCTTCCTTGCGTCAACCATGCTTGATGTGCCGCTTCGGCTAATGACCTGTCATTGATTCTCAATGCAATGTGATCCAATAAAAAGGGCGAGAGATCGATCTGTAAATGCTGACAAAGCTGCTGAACTTTGAGCATGAAATCATGTAATTGATTTTTCATTTGCTGAGGATGAAGGCCAGATTCCATCAATGCACAACACATATTGGTCACCTAAAAAACAAATTTACCTACCATGCTACCAACATTACATTGGAAAGTGGAAAAATTCCTAATTTTCACTCTATAAGCGATTTCATAATATTGTTATTATGTCCGCTAATTTATGAACAAGATCAAGATATGCATTCACACCTTTTTTGTGTGACATTAATGCATACCTCACCAATTCTCGGAATTGAAGGACACGCGTGTGAATATTCAAGCACTGATTAATGATAAAGTCTCTCAGGCTCTTGAAGCCGCTGGCGCTCCGGCAGGGACTCCTGCTGCGGTACGCCAATCCGCAAAACCACAATTTGGCGACTATCAAGCAAATGGCGTGATGGGCGCGGCCAAAAAACTCGGCATGAATCCTCGAGAGTTCGCACAAAAAGTTCTAGACGTTCTGGATTTAGACGGTATTGCGAGCAAAACTGAAATCGCTGGCCCAGGTTTTATTAATATTTTCCTGTGTGAGTCATTTCTTGCACAGCAAGCAGAACTGGCTTTAGTCGATGCCGCTTTAGGCGTGACCCAAGACACTCCAAAAACCATTGTGGTTGACTATTCGGCTCCCAACGTTGCTAAAGAAATGCACGTAGGGCACTTGCGCTCTACGATTATTGGTGATGCTGTCGTCCGTACCCTTGAGTTTCTCGGCCATAACGTGATTCGGGCTAACCATATTGGTGACTGGGGCACGCAGTTTGGTATGCTCATCGCTAACCTTGAGCGAGTCCAACAGCAATCTGGCGAAGTCTCCATGGAGTTGGCTGATCTTGAAGCGTTCTACCGTGAATCCAAAAAGCTGTACGATGAAGATGAAGCATTTGCTGAAAAAGCGCGTAACTATGTGGTAAAACTACAAAGCGGTGATGCATTTTGCTTAGACATGTGGAAAAAACTGGTCGACGTGACCATGATCCAAAATCAACGTAACTATGACCGCCTGAACGTTTCCCTCACTCGTGATAATGTGATGGGTGAAAGCATGTATAACGATATGCTGGCTGGCATTGTTGCCGACCTCAAACAAAAAGGATTAGCGCAAGAGGATGATGGCGCACAAGTGGTCTTTTTAGATGAGTTTAAAAACAAAGATGGTGAGCCTATGGGCGTCATTATCCAAAAACGCGACGGTGGATTCCTCTATACCACCACCGATATTGCCTGTGCTAAATATCGCTATGAGCAATTAGGAGCTGATCGCGTTTTATATTTTATTGATTCACGTCAGCATCAACACTTGATGCAAGCTTGGACCATCGTTCGTAAAGCGGGGTATGTACCCGAAACGGTCAGTCTTGAGCACCATGCCTTTGGGATGATGCTAGGAAAAGACGGTCGGCCATTTAAAACTCGTGCCGGTGGAACCGTTCGTCTCGCTTCACTTTTAGATGAAGCAGAAGATCGCGCATTAGCCTTAATTGAAGCAAAAAATCCAGAGCTTTCTAACGAAGAAAAAGCACAAATATCCACCACTGTTGCGATGGCAGCCGTGAAGTACGCCGACTTGTCAAAGCATCGTACCACCGATTACATCTTTGACTGGGATAATATGCTCGCCTTTGAAGGCAATACCGCGCCTTATATGCAGTATGCTTATACTCGAGTAGCCTCTATTTTCGCTAAAGCAGGCGTTGCGATGGAGAATCTCACTGGCAAAATCATCGTGGGTGAGGAAAAAGAAAAAGCCTTGATCGCTAAATTGCTTCAGTTTGAAGAAGCCGTTCAAGCCGTGGCTCGTGAAGGTCAGCCACATATAATGTGTAGCTACTTATTCGAATTGGCGGGTCAATTTTCTAGCTTCTATGAAGCATGCCCAATTTTGGTTGCCCATGAAGAAGCAATTAAACAAAGCCGCTTAAAATTGGCCGCCCTCACGGCTAAAACCATTAAACAAGGTTTAGATCTGTTAGGTATTGAGACGTTAGAGCGGATGTAATCGCTGCGCTTTAGAGAAAAAGGTTGGTCATATGGCCAACTTTTTTTTATTCATGCAGCGAAACACGGTGACAGATCTTTTTAAGTATTAGCGATATACTCTTATTATTCAGCGTTTATGGATTCGAGATATGACATTTAAACTCCACCCTCAGCTAGAACAAGATACTGATATTATTGGTCAATTTCCTCTCTGCCTTGCTTTGCTTCATAAAGATTCAGCCGCACCTTGGGTGATATTGGTGCCCAAAAAAAACCAACTCAAAGAACTCCACCACTTATCAATGCAAGAGCAACAGCAATTCTTACTTGAATCACAAGCCATCAGCCAAGCGCTCGAAGCCCTGTTCCAACCAGATAAACTCAACTTAGGCGCGTTGGGTAATATTGTTCCTCAATTGCATGTTCATCATATTGCTCGTTTTGCCACAGACTGTGCTTGGCCTGGACCGATTTGGGGCAATACCCAAGGCATACAGCGTAGCAGTCAAGAACAACATCACATGTTACAAAAATTACGGGCCATTTTATCCTTGAGCACGCTGTTCTCACCTGAACGGTAAATGAATAAAGCGCCACATCATCTAAGATATTTAGGTCTAATCATAAAAAAAGAGCCGCTTATAGCGACTCTTTTTTTACTCATCGAAATCGAAACCACTAAACGAGACAACCTGTTGACAGGTCAGTAGTCGCTTCAATCACATCGTTACCGTAAGTGGCAAACCGTTCTCACGAGTCAGACAGTAACGAACACGGGTGACATAATTTGCAGCATTAGTATCAATCAAACGAGTAATCACTCCTTTTTTGACCCAGACGGCAAGCATTGCATCGACACCATCTTCGCTCAAAGCAAAACGATGGGCGAGATCTTTGCGGGTCGCCGATCCTTGCTGTTCAATTGTTTGCTTTAGCTCAGATAAAATCATGCCAGTTGTACCTCAAGAGTCTGATGTTTACGCCCTAGACGTTTCATATAGTGGAACACCAAAACGGACGTCAACACAATTCCCAAAATCCAACCCCCACTACTCACTGGATGATCATTGAAATGGGCAGCCTGGTAAAACAGTGCCGCCGCTCCATAAGCGAGCCCCATCGTCCAGACAGCAATAAAGCGGGCATATTTTGCACCAAATTCTCGTACATAAGCCCCCATTGCAGCCACACATGGGGTATACAACAAAATGAATATTAAGTACGAGAATGCAGCATAGCTGCTGACAAAATAGTTTTGTAGATTACCAAAAATAGAGGCATCCACTTCTTGTTCTTCAGCGATCGCATCATTATCCGTGAGATCTCCAACTTCAATACCTAATGGATCCGCAAAATTAAGCCCCATTAAGTTTTCAGGAATAGACATCACCGCTTCTTGCAAACTGGCAAGTAAATCAAATTCGGCATCTTCTTCATCAACAGAGCTATAGAGGTTATTTAACGTTCCAACAACCGCTTCTTTGGCAAAGATACCAGTAATAATACCGACTGTTGCTGGCCAGTTATCTTGATTAATCCCAATCGGGGCAAATATCGGTGTGACCACTTGAGCTGCACTGGATAAGACGGATTTATCACTATCTTCATTGCCAAAACTACCGTCTGTACCTAACGAGTTAAAGAAACTGAGAATGGTAACCACAATAACGATGGTTTTTCCCGCTCCCAAGACAAAACGTTTCAATTTCTGCCATGTCTTGATCAACACATTTTGTAAAGTAGGTAGCTCATAATCTGGCATTTCCATCAGCAGACTATCACTTGAACCTGGATATAGAGTTTTCTTTAATACCCATCCGGTAAATACCGCTGCAACAATCCCCAAAAGATAAAGTGCAAATACAATATTTTGTCCATTTTCAGGAAAGAAAGCCGCCGCAAAAAGCGCATAGACAGGCAAACGTGCGCCACAAGACATAAAGGGGGCCATCGATGCCGCTAATTTCCGCTCTCGTTCTTGATCTAAAGTTCGAGTGGCCATAATGGCTGGCACATTACACCCAAATCCCAACACTAATGGGACAAATGCTTTCCCAGGTAGCCCTATTTTTTGCATGACTTTATCGAGTACAAATGCTGCACGCGACATATAACCCGAACTTTCAAGCAGCGCAAGAAAGAGATACAGGCAAGCAATCACCGGAATAAAGGTAGCAACGGTTTGAATCCCACCGCCTAATCCATCCGCTAATAATGTTACTAGCCAAATAGGAAGATGTTCATCAAACAAATAATGGCCACCATCAACGAATAATGCCCCAACACCAATATCAAAGAAATCAATAAAGGCACTGCCAATATTGATCGAGAACATAAACATCAGATACATCACTGCGAAAAAGAATGGAACACCGACCCATTTATTTAAGATGACCTTATCAACTTTTTCGGTAAAGCTATGGCTCAGTTTTCCTTCACTACGACGGACTTGTTGACAGCAGTGATGCAGAAATGTGTATTTCACATCGGCGACATGTAAATCAATATCCAGTTCACATTTTAATTGCTCACGATTAATTAACTGACGCTCTTCTTCTATACGCTCATTAATCACCAGTAAATCATTCTCTAAAGCTCGAATAGCTAAAGCTCGAGCTGACACTTCTTGTGCAGAAAAAATCGGCTCCAACTCGGCAATGGCCTGCTCAAACGTTGCACCATAATCCAGTTCTAACTGTTTTAGTGCGATACCTTGAAGCATTTTTTTATGCAACTGCTCTTTAAAACGTTGTACCTGATGCTTATTATTCGCCGACAAGGCTAACACCGGGCAACCCAGCATTTGCTCTAATTTTTTGCTATCAATGGTTTGGCGTGCTCTTTTTAACGCATCCATTTTATTGAGCACAACCACCATAGGACGACCTAACTCGCGTAACTGTAATGTCATGTAAAGGCTACGCTCTAAGCAGGTCACATCAACAACATTAATGATCAAATCTGCCGGGTGCGTTAGTACGGCTCGTGAAGCGATAGACTCATCAATACTATTGCTATCATTCCCGCTATCTAAGGCGTAAATACCGGGTAAATCGGTCACTTGAAACTGGTTGCCAGCATGACTATAACGGCCGGTTTTCTTTTCAACCGTCACCCCTGCCCAGTTACCCACTTGCTGTTTAGCACCGGTTAGACCATTAAATAGTGTGGTTTTCCCACTATTTGGATTACCGACAGTTAAAACTTGATATACCATTACGCTTTCTCCACTTCCACTGCTGAAGCAATGCTTTCTCGAACGGCAATAGACACGCCCCTGACTTGAATCTGAAGTGGATCGCCCATCGGAGCTCGACGGATTAATGTTACTTGGGTATTGGGCAATAAACCCATTACCATCAATTTTTTACGAATATCTAACGATAATTCGTTCAACGCTACGATGAGACCTGACTCACCGACTTTTAATTCTGATAGTTTCATTGGTCGCCACACAAACCGCATTGTAAATGAGAAGGATTTTTATTTCCAACCAGAATAATACGCCGACAAATCCTGTTAGTCATTGTGTGAAATCAAAGATTGCGTAAATTTTCTCGTTACTTTCGCTAAAACCCCCTCCGTTAAAAACGTCAAATTATTTATCAATCTTATCAAACTCATCAGACCACGAAATGACCGCTGAAAAGAAAATAATAAAAAACCTTTAAAAACAAATAGATATAGTTAAATTAAATTAATGTCGCTTTTATCAGGTGATATTGTCGTTAATTTTATAAGTAAAAAAAGTCAGCTTGGTTATAGTGATTTTGTCAACGGGGATTGTCCCCATCGATAGAACTCCAGAGGTGATATGGCACTGCACATATCACTCCGGCAGCAAGCGAAGGTGTCATTGACGCCCGTGGTATAGTCCCCCCGGCTATACCACGATCTTTTTTTTCATGTCTCATCTATCCACTTTGTCGACACAATCCCCCACCCTAAGGTAAACGAGATATCATTGTTAATGATCTGGTTGTTAATGATCTATATCCAAACAACTTGGAGTTGCAGGTAGGCGGCAAGTGAGTGAATCCCCAATCACATAGACAGGCCTATGTGATTGGGGTGAAAGAACGTAGCCCCCCCCCTGCAGCTTCAAGTAGGAAGGGTATAGAGCCTGTTGCCTACCGAGTTAAGATGATGAAATGTCATCCTCAGCAAACTGGGATGGCGAGAGACCAAAGTGCGACTTAAAGCGTTGGCTAAAATAAGAGGGATCGTTAAATCCACAAAGAAAGGCGACCTGAGAAACTTTCTCGCCATTGATTAATAAGCGACAAGCTTGATCGAGGCGGTATTCAGTGAGATATTCTTTAAACGTTTTGCCCGTTGCATTTTTAAAACGACGCTGCAGACTGCGCTCAGACACATACATCAAAGCTGCTGCTACAGATGTGGTAAATTCAGGGTCGGAATAATGTTCACCAATAATCTTTTCCAACTTACTTAACCAGTGAGATTCAGAAACATCAGAAGCTAAGTGAAGTTCGGCAGCACTGTGCTCTGCCGTTTGAATCTGAGCAGGCCAAGTTAACTCAATTAAGTTACGTTCGGAAGAAGAAAATAACTGCAGATATCCTCCAGTTAACTGAATGACATCGTCTAATGTTTGTGTCTTATGCTCATTTAAAATAAGCCTCTGCTGCGCTAACTGTTGCGGTGCTTCACCAAAATCCGTGATAGTCACAACGACACTTTTTCCTCGTTGTATTCCTTTAATTGTCAAGGTCTGATGCCGATGAAGTCGATTTAATGCATCAGAAAAAATAAGATTGAATATGCTATCTAATCCTGGTTGTTTGAGAGACATATTCGGCAGCTGTTCATCAATATCACAGCTAATTTTAATGTCAGCTTGCTCAAAATCGTGTTTCCAACCTTCGAGCATGGTTTTTAAAACTGGGCCAAGGGGTTGGCACATACCCTTTGCTCCCCAACCATCATTCAACACGTTAATTTGCTTAAAATGATAACTTAATCGTTCCGCGACACCAATTAACGTATTAGATTGATTTGCTGCCGCCTTTTCTACCAACAGGTTAAGTAACGATTGATTTTTTAGTAACCACTGCTTAAACCATAGCTGACGAATCTGAATTTTCTTACGTAACTGTTGGTTATGATGAATCAACCATTTACTTTGTTGTTGAGCTTGACGTGTTTTTAATGCCACTTGTTGACGTAAATCGTCGTTCAAGCGCGACATCACTCTCGAACGCCAATGAATCACTAACAGGATCAAGACGATCGCAAAGAGTAAGTAACTTATCAAGGCAAAAACTGACAAGTACCAAGGTTCAACGACTTTAAAGCTCCAAGTCGCGATCTGATCCGGGTTGTGTTGATCTCGAAGTGATAGATGATAATCACCAGGAAAAAGGTGATCGAGGGTCAAATGTGGCCCTTCAAAAGGATACCACTCCTCTTCATTGAGTCGAAACTCGATATATTTGTTACCAAGGTGGGAAAACGAACCAAAATGAAAGCTGATCGCTTTTCCATAATCAACACTTAATGTTTGTCCCGCAAGGCCACCAATATGAGCAAGACGATGATCGATATTCACTTGGCTCAATATAATAGGAAAGCGTGGAATCGGTGCCTCTGCGATCTGTTGGCTTTGGAAATGAACAAATCCTTCACGAGCGGCAAATAGCAACGTTTCGTTACTCTCCTTGCCTCCAACAGCACACGCTCTCGTTTGAAATTCATTGTTGATCAAGCCATAAGGAGAGCCGATATGTTTTTTTACTGAACCATCGAAGTGGTAAAGGGTTAATCCTTTTGATGAAGAAAGCCACAATCCTTGAGAAGTTAAAAGTAAACATTTCAGGCGCAAATTCTCTTCGATTAAAGGCAGCGTACGCACCAAGTGCTGAAGCGGTTGAAAATGAAAAACCTCAAATTCAGTTAAAAACCAAAGCCGGCCATCTTCTGCTTCCACAACTTGGATAGTACTACCATAAGAAGCACTATCTTTGTAATAGATGATTTTATCATTATTAAACTGATATACCCCTTGCTCACTACCTATTAACAGCCCATACCTTGAGCTGGTGTGTAACCAAGTTAATTTGAGTGATGAATCCTGTGCTGCTAACCATTCTTGGCTATAGTCAATATAACGATGATTGTTCGGATTGTAAGACCAAAGGCAATCGGTCGAAATTCCCCATAAGATGCCATGTTGATCAACCGCTAAAAAATCAGTTTTGTGGCTTCTTAATGTTTGAGGAATTGGGGGTAACAAAGCACGATGATCCGACGATAACGGATAATAAGATACTCCATCGTCGCTAGCGATCCAAAGCACTTGACCGATTTGCTCAATATCATTAACCCCTCCTTTATGAATCAAACGATTTTGGCTTTTATTGTTCGGATCAAGCAAAAAAAGACCGTCTTGATTTATTAAGAAATAGCGGTTTGATTGATTCAAATACTGTATTTTTTTTACCGCGGAGTTTGTGGGTATATCAGAAGATTGATTCGGAAAATAACGAGTCAACATCTGACTAAAAAGTGAAACGTAACGGACGCCTTGCTGAGTGGCTATCCAGATCCCTTGATATTGGTCATGCGCTAAAGCGTAAACTTTCCCATCTGGCAAGCCATAACTTGTGTGTTTTATTTCCGAAAAATCGCTAATTTCATCTCTAGACAACGAATAGATACGAAGTCCACTGTCTGTCCCCACCCAATAGCCATCGTTGGTTTCAATCATGCTAGACACTGACGATTCACCAATTCTTTTTAACACCTTGCTTGGATTGTCTAGGTCAATCAACAATGCCCCGCGATGTGTACCAACCAGTAAGTGGTTTCTGTGCGCTGAAAATAACAGTTTTTTGATAGTATGTTTTCCAGACTGAGTGATATGAGTAAATTGCTTATCTGTCGATAAGTAAGTCCCCACATTGGTCGCTAAAACCCACCGAGTTCGTATTTTCACCGCATCATTAATTATAATTTGGCTTGCTTGATTAAGTTGATAAAGTTTACTTAATGAAAAAGTTTGCAATTCACCATCAGCAATACGGTAAGTATAGAAAAACTGATCATCGGTTAACCAAAGATACCCACTAGACGTACCAATATTCTTAATCGTGACCCCCGGTGTCAGAACCAATACTCTTTCCGACTCTCTTCCCGGATAAGTACGATAAAGTTCATTATCGACAAAGGTCCAAAATGCACCTTGTAAATAGGTTAAGTGTTGATAATTTTTCGGTAAAGCAGAACCTCGCCTCGGTAGTATGGTTTGCCCATCAAAAAAAACCACTTTTCCATCGGTATCATGAATCCAAATCCCCCCTTCATCCCCTGGGAATAAGTTTTGCGCAACAAATACTCTTCCCTGTGATAACGTGGGTAGGGAATAAAAGGTTAAGGGAGTCGAACTGAACGCCTGCATAGCTGGCAAGAATAGCCCTAGCATTAAAAAGGCAACGGATAATAAGCGGTACAAAGTCATTCCTTTAACCGATAGATGAAACACACGCCCCCCCCTTGTTTATATCGTTATTTTCCAAGGCGAATTAAATAATACATCGACCGATTAACCTTGCAAACTCTCGCGTTTGGATGTGAATAAATCAAGGCGGTTAAACATGAATTAGCGGGGAGTATTGAGATAAACAACTGTAGCGTATTTTAGCTAAATGAGTTGAATTAGGTAGGAATAATTGAAAAATCTGTGATGTGACGTATTGCTTTTGAAATGATTCGCAATAACGGCCGGCTTACTTTGCCAACACGAGCAAAGTAAGCCGGCCCTCAAAAGCCCCCTCAACAAGGGGGAAACGGTACACACAAATCACAAGTTTAAGTGATTCAGGCATAAAAGAATCACTCTGAGCCTTGGTTGCCGTTGCCACTCAACTATTGCGATAAACAGGTATAAAAACTATTCGCTAATTGCTCAAGAAATGTAAAATAGCTTCCCATTTGTACCGCAGTCTCAGCCCCCAATGGATCTAAAATACCAATATTGGCTTGACTGCCTCGAACTACGGTTTCAATCACTGCAGGTTGAAATTGAGGCTCAGAAAACACACAGACAGCACGATGATGAGCTAAGTCATTACGAATATTAATTAATGTTTTTGCACCAGGCTTACGATCTGGGCTCACAGTAAAATGGCCAATATTATTCAGCCCATACCGCTCCTCAAAATAGGCATACGCATCATGAAACACGTAATAAGGCTTACGGCTGACCGAAGTTAACTGCTGAGTGATGGCTTTATCCGTCTTATCTAACTTCACCAAAAATTGTGCTAAATTATCTTGGTAGGTTTTACTATTCTCGGGGTCGGTATCACTGAGACGCTCCGCTATAGCGTGTGCTACCGTTTTGACTTGTTCCACACCAAGCCAGAAATGCGGATCATGGGTTCCATGATGATGTCCCTCATGATGATGTGATGCCTCTTCACGATAAGCTCGTAATGCTAAGTTAGGAATCTCACTTAAGGTCAATACATTGCGGTGTTGACTGAGCGATTTTTCAAGAAATGGCTCCAGATCAGGACCAAACCAAATGACCAAATCGGCTTGACGAATCCGCTTTACGTCAGAAGGCCGAAGCGCATAATCGTGTGGCGAAGCATTGGCGGAGACAAGCACATCCGGCGTGCTCATTTGCACGGTTAGCTCCTGAGTGATCATTTGGATTGGTTTTATACTGGTCAAAATATCGCTTGCCCACACCATAGAAGGTAATGCGGTTAATATAACAATCAATGTCAATCTAGATAACATGATACAATTTCCTGCTGGTAGCGTTCGTTGATTCGAAATGTTACATTATAACATCACTTAATTGCAAATGAGTTTCTTTCATGTCAACGCTAATTGAATTGCATGACATCTGTGTTGATTTCAATCAGCGCCGAGTTCTAGACAACATCAACCTGTCGCTTTCTCGCGGCAAAATTACAACGTTAATCGGCCCGAATGGCGCAGGGAAATCCACCCTAGTCCGAGTTTTACTGGGCTTACATCAGCAAGACTCAGGTTCAATCTGGCGAGAAAAAAACATCAAAATCGGCTATGTTCCTCAAAAACTCAAGCTCAATGATACCTTACCGTTGAGTGTGAATCGTTTTCTTCGCCTTGCTGGTAAATACAGTCCGCAAGAGCTCAATGAAGCGTTGCTCTTAGTTGGTGCGGAGCACCTTAACCATAGTGACATGCATAAATTATCGGGTGGTGAAAATCAGCGGGTACTGCTTGCTCGTGCATTATTACAGCGGCCAGATATTTTAGTGCTAGATGAACCGGCTCAAGGTGTCGATGTGCAAGGACAAATCGATCTTTATGATTTAATCGATGCGATTCGTCTTCGTTTCCATTGTGCCGTTTTTATGGTTTCCCATGACTTACACTTAGTGATGGCAAAAACTGATGAAGTGATTTGTTTACATCACCATATTTGTTGTTCTGGCTCTCCTGCAGATATTTCACAACACCCAAGCTATCTTGCATTATTTGGCCACCGTAGCCGCGAAACGCTGGCCTTTTATCAACATAATCACCAACATCACCATGATTTAGCGGGCCAGCCAGTAAAAGGCGAGGCTCAAGTTTGTTCCCATCATTCACACGGTCACCATCACCATGATTGAGTTTTTATTACCCTCTATCGCTGCCGGTATCGGAATTGCAATTATAGCAGGCCCACTCGGTTCGTTTGTCGTTTGGCGTCGAATGGCCTACTTTGGCGATACTCTCGCACATGCCTCCTTACTTGGCCTTGCTCTTGGTTTTTTACTCGACATTAATCTTTACTTCGCTTTACTTATTTGTTGTTTAGGGCTTGCTATCATTTTAGTCACCATGCAAAGACAAAAACTGATTGCAACCGATACATTACTCGGCATTTTAGCTCACAGCTCTCTATCACTTGGCCTGATTGCGGTCAGTTTTCTCGATAATGTACGAATTGATCTTATGGGTTATTTATTTGGTGATTTACTTGCGGTAAGTCCGATGGATCTCTGGTTTATCTGGAGTGGCGTCATTGCAGTCAGTATTGTGGTTTATCTTTTCTGGCGTCCCTTGCTTTCGAGTAGCGTCAATGAAGAGCTTGCCAGTGTTGAAGGGGTTAATATTGAGTTAATGCGTTTGGTCTTGATGCTGCTGATCGGCGTAGTTATTGCGGTTGGCATGAAGTTTGTCGGCGCATTGATCATGACATCGTTAATGATTATTCCTGCGGCGACGGCAAGACGTATGGCAAAAACACCTGAGCAAATGGCGATCATCGCCTCTTTGATTGGTATTGTCTGCGTCTTAACTGGGCTTTCTCTCTCTTGGCAATTTGATACCCCTGCCGGGCCATCAGTGGTCGTCAGTGCCGCGATAATGTTTATGTTAAGTCAGTTTATTAACCAGCGCTAATCGCTATAAAAAGAGCCACCAAACTTCGGTGGCTCTCATCATCCCCATGAGCCTAGACAGGCGATGTGATTGGGGTGAACGAACGTGGCCAACACCCAAGCGGCTTCAAGTCAGAAGGATATGCCCCTTACCAACCAGTCACTTCGCGTAAAGCTTGACCTATTTCGGCCAAACTTTTCACCGTTTTAACGCCGGCCGATTCAAGCGCGGCAAATTTCTCATCTGCCGTCCCTTTACCGCCAGAAATAATCGCTCCCGCGTGCCCCATTCGCTTACCCGGAGGCGCGGTTACACCGGCAATATATGAAACGACTGGCTTAGTCACATTCTCTTTAATGAAGGCTGCTGCTTCTTCTTCAGCGGTTCCGCCTATTTCACCAATCATTACAATAGCTTCGGTTTCAGGATCGGCTTGGAATAGTTTTAAAATATCAATAAAGTTCGAACCTGGAATCGGATCGCCGCCAATTCCCACACAGCTAGATTGCCCAAACCCTTCATCCGTGGTTTGTTTCACCGCTTCATAAGTTAATGTACCCGAGCGAGATACGATCCCAACTTTACCTTTCTTATGAATATGGCCCGGCATAATGCCAATTTTGCACTCGTCCGGAGTAATCACTCCCGGACAGTTTGGGCCAATCATACGTACGCCGGTTTCTTCTAGCTTTACTTTGACATCAATCATGTCAATCGTCGGAATACCTTCCGTGATAGTCACAATTAACTGAATACCTGCATCAATCGCTTCTAAAATCGCATCCTTACAGAACGGGGCTGGAACATAGATCACCGATGCCGTCGCGCCTGTTGCTTCAACGGCTTCTCGTACAGTATTAAACACAGGTAAACCTAGGTGGGTGATTCCGCCTTTACCAGGAGAAACGCCTCCTACCATTTGGGTACCATAAGCAATGGATTGTTCAGAATGGAATGTTCCTTGACCACCAGTAAATCCCTGACAAATAACTTTGGTCTCTTTATTAATTAATACTGACATTATTATTTGCCCTCCGCAGCAGCAACGACCTTCTTCGCTGCGTCTGTCAATGACTCAGCGGCGATAATATCTAAACCTGATTTTGCTAATACCTCACGGCCAATTTCTGCATTGGTTCCTTCAAGGCGAACCACCACAGGAACTTCAACACCGACTTCTTTCACCGCGCCGATGATCCCTTCAGCAATCATGTCACAGCGAACAATGCCACCAAAAATATTAACTAATACTGCTTTTACATTATCGTCCGACAAAATGATCTTGAATGCTTCTGCCACACGCTCTTTGGTCGCACCACCGCCCACATCAAGAAAGTTTGCAGGTTTTCCACCATGCAGGTTAACAATATCCATCGTCCCCATAGCAAGGCCGGCACCATTCACCATACAGCCGACATTTCCGTCAAGAGCAACATAGTTAAGCTCCCATTGCGCAGCGTGCGCTTCACGCGCATCCTCCTGAGAGGAATCATGCATTTCACGCAGTTTAGGCTGACGATACAGCGCATTTGAATCGATATTAATTTTGCCATCCAAACAGAGTAGATTCCCCTCTGCAGTCACGACAAGTGGGTTAATTTCTAACAGAGCAAGATCATATTGAGTAAACATGTGTCCTAACCCCATAAAGATTTTGACAAACTGTTTAATCTGCTCACCTTGTAGACCAAGTTTAAATGCGAGTTCTCGGCCTTGATAGGCTTGAGGGCCAACGAGAGGGTCAATCGCCGCTTTATGAATCAGCTCTGGTGTTTCTTGTGCCACTTTTTCAATTTCAACCCCACCTTCAGTCGAAGCCATAAAGACGATACGACGGGTAGCTCGGTCAACTACAGCCCCTAAATAGAGTTCATTGGCAATATTTGACGCTTCTTCGACTAAAATTTTTGAAACCGGTTGCCCATTTGCATCAGTTTGGTAGGTCACGAGATTTTTTCCTAACCATTTTTGGGCAAACTCTTTCACACCCTCTTTGCTTTCATGCAGTTCAACACCGCCTGCTTTGCCACGACCGCCAGCATGAACCTGACATTTCACGACCTTCTTAACGGTACTAATGCGCCCTGCCGCTTCAAAAGCTTCTTGCGGGGTATCACAGGCATAGCCTTCCGGGACAGGCAAACCGAATTCTGCAAACAGCTGTTTGGCTTGATATTCATGCAAATTCATTGTGTTATTCCATTTGTATATTTTTATTCCATATAGCCCAACGCTTTGTTGAGCTGTACGTCTGTAGGGGTACTCTCAATGACTAGCCAAATGGCTTATCAATATGGCCGGATGTTGAGCAGATCCGGCCCCGTACTTAAACGTTCATCACGTCTAAATTTTATACATCCAATAATAGGCGTGCTGGATCTTCCAGTAACTCTTTCACCGTGACGAGGAAGCCGACTGACTCTCGACCATCAATTAATCGGTGATCATAAGATAATGCCAAATACATCATGGGTAAGATTTCAATCTGACCATCCACCACCATGGCTCGATCTTGGATTTTATGCATTCCTAAAATCGCCGCTTGCGGTGGGTTAATGATAGGTGTTGACATTAAAGAACCGAAAACTCCGCCATTTGTGATGGTGAAATTTCCGCCAATCAGTTCATCCACCGTTAACTTACCATCACGCCCTTTCTCGGCTAACTCTTTAATCCCTTTCTCGATCTGAGCAAGGCCTAACGTGTCACAGTCCCGCAATACCGGTGTCACTAAACCCCGCGGTGTTGAGACTGCAATACTGATGTCGAAGAAATTGTGGTAAACGATATCATCCCCATCAAGCGAAGCGTTAACTTCAGGATAACGCTTCAGTGCTTCGGTTACCGCTTTAACATAGAAAGACATGAAACCTAAACGAATGCCATGCTTCTTCTCAAACCGATCTTGATATTGTTTACGCAGTTGCATGATAGGCTTCATATTGACTTCGTTAAACGTCGTCAACATCGCTGTGCTATTTTTCGCTTCTAATAAACGTTCAGCAATACGTTTGCGTAAACGAGTCATCGGTACTCGTTTCTCACTACGTGCTGCCACGGGTGCAACTGTCGACGTTTGTTCAACTTCTGGCTGTGCTTGTTGGGTGGCTAGGTATGCTTCGACGTCTTCCCGAGTAATGCGTCCACCGACACCGGAGCCTTTCACCTGTGAGGGCTGTAAACTGTGCTCTGCTAATAAACGACGAACCGCTGGACTTAACGCGTCATTGGTTTCTTCGGTGAGAACGGCTTTGTGACGTTTATCGGGAGACGGTTCTGTCGCTGCCGTACTATCTTGTGTTGGTTCACCTGCAACCGCACCCGGTTTAAGCCGAGCTAAGAGTTGCTTAGACAAAACGGTCGCGCCTTCTTGTTCTAAAATGGCTTCCAACATACCTGCTTCAGGAGCTGGAACTTCTAACACCACTTTATCCGTTTCGATCTCAACAATCACTTCATCTCGATCGACCGCATCTCCCGGTTGTTTGTGCCATGTCGCTACGGTTGCATCTGCAACTGATTCAGGTAAATCTGGAACCAGAATTTCAACTGTCATAATCTGTCTCTTCCTTTTACTTCTAGTTCTTAAGCTAGGGTCAAAGCGTCTTCAACTAACGCTTTTTGTTGTTTCATATGAACCGACATATAACCGACGGCCGGTGATGCAGAAGCTGGTCGACCCGCATATTTAAGCTCTGCTCCAACAGGAATCGCAGCGCGGAAGTTATGTTGGCTACAATACCAAGCCCCTTGATTTTGTGGCTCTTCTTGACACCATACGTAATCAACCACATTCGAATATGGTGCAATCGCGGCTTGTACTTCTTCAAGGGGGAAAGGATAAAGCTGTTCAATGCGAACAATTGCCACATCTTCTTGGTTATTATTTCGACGCTGTTCAAGTAGGTCGTAGTACACTTTACCCGAACAGAAAACAACTCGCTTGACGTTAGCTGGCTCAAGGTTATCCAACTCACCAATAGCCGGTAAAAAAGTCCCTTGCGCAATGTCTTGCATACTCGATACACAAAGTGGATGACGCAACAGAGACTTCGGTGACATAACAATCAAAGGTCGACGCATTTTACGTACCACTTGACGACGCAGCATGTGATAGACCTGTGCTGGCGTTGAAGGCACCACAACCTGCATATTTTGTTCTGCACAAAGCTGCAAGTAGCGTTCTAAACGCGCCGATGAATGCTCTGGGCCTTGGCCTTCATATCCATGAGGGAGCAGCATGGTCAGGCCACATAAACGAGCCCACTTTTGCTCGCCCGATGAAATAAATTGGTCGATAACTACCTGAGCACCATTGGCAAAATCGCCAAACTGGGCTTCCCAAATGGTTAACCCGCCTGGTTCTGCCGTCGCGTAGCCATACTCAAAGGCCAACACGGCTTCTTCAGACAATACCGAGTCAATGACTTCAAAGGGACCTTGTTTATCATGAATATTCGCTAATGGAATATAGGTACTCGCATCAGCTTGGTTATGTAAGACCGAGTGGCGATGGAAAAAAGTACCACGCCCTGAGTCTTGTCCGGAGATACGAATACGTTGCCCATCATCCACTAATGTTGCATACGCTAATGTTTCAGCCATCCCCCAATCGAGCATTTTTTCACCCAACACCATCGACATCCGATCGTGGTAGATCTTTTCTACTCGACTTTGTAATTTATGACTTTCAGGATATTGGCAAATTTTCTGGCCTAGTTCTTGTAAACGCTCGAGTGAGAATTCATTGTCCCAAGCTTCATTCCAATCATGCCCAATATAAGGTGACCAATCGACTGAGTGCATCGTCATCGGTCGCCACTCTTTAACCACCACTTCACCATGATCTAATGCGTCACGGTATTCATTGACCAGTTGGGTGGCCGTTTCGATATCGCTTTCATTACGTTCAATCAAGACATCGGCATAGAGCTTACGAGGCGTTGGATGTTTTTTGATTTTTTGATACATCAAAGGTTGCGTGGCGTTCGGTTCATCCGCTTCGTTATGACCATGGCGGCGATAGCACACCAGTTCAATCACCACATCGCGTTTGAACTCATTACGATAATCCAAGGCCATACGAGTCACAAATGCAACCGCCTCTGGATCATCAGAGTTCACATGGAAAATCGGAGCCTGGACCATCTTAGCGATATCAGTACAGTACATGGTTGAACGGGTATCACGAGGATTTGAGGTGGTAAATCCGACTTGGTTATTAATAACAATTCGAACCGTTCCACCGACACAATAGCCTCGAGCCTGTGACATATTAAAAGTTTCAGCAACCACCCCTTGCCCAGTCACCGCAGAATCACCATGAATGGTAATTGGCAGAACTCGACTCCCTTCGGAATCACCTAAACGATCCTGTCGAGCACGAACCGACCCCATTACCACTGGGTTTACAATTTCTAAATGTGAGGGGTTAAAGGCTAAAGCCAAATGAACATCACCGCCTTCTGTGGCAAAATCAGCCGAAAAACCTTGGTGATATTTTACATCTCCCGTTCCCCATGATTCACCATGCTTACCGGCGAATTCGTCAAACAGATCCTGCGGTTTTTTACCCAATACGTTAACGAGCATATTTAAGCGTCCGCGGTGAGCCATGCCGATCACCACTTCTCGCATACCACTTTTACCAGCATGACGAATCAATTCTTTCGTCATCGGAATTAAGGCGTCTCCCCCTTCCAAAGAAAAACGTTTTGCTCCAGGGAATTTCGCACCAAGATAACGCTCCAACCCTTCCGCAGCGGTTAATTCATCGAGAAAAGTTCGTTTTTCATCGAGGGTAAAAGAGGGGGTTCCTAATACTGGTTCCAAACGCTGTTGAATCCAACGTTTTTGCTCTGTATCCGTCATGTGCATGTATTCTGCACCGATCGAACCACAATAAATTTTATTTAACGATTGATAGATATCTTTCAACTTCATGGTGTCCGCGCCAACGGCAAAAGAGCCGACGTTGAACGTTTCTTCCATGTCATCTTCAGTTAGGTTGTGGAACGAGGGGGCGAGTTCCGCCACCGGTGGGCGTTTCCATAAACCCAGAGGATCGAGTTGAGCGGCTTCATGTCCGCGAAAGCGGTACGCATTAATTAGCTGCAGAACTTTTACTTGCTTTGCATCGACTTCAGGATCACTAACTTGGACACTGTAATGCTTTGTCTCTTGAGCGAGTCGTCGGAAGTAATCACGGATACGCGAATGGGGTTGTTCAACCACATGATCAGGCTGCGCAGGCAAACCTTCAAAAACACGTTTCCACTCCTCACTTACCAGATCGGGATCACTTAGATACAGTTCGTAGAGATCTTCTACATACGTTGCATTGGCGCCAGCCAAGTGTGAAGACTCGAGCCATGCCTTCATCACGCCGTTGTGCATTATTTTCCCTTAACCAGTAGTTTTCACATTTGCTTCGGTCTTACGCCGAGCTACAAAGGCAGGCCCGAAGGCCTGCAATTTTTTCATCTAAACCGAGCGATTCACCAACATCGATTTAATATGGCCAATCGCTTTTGTTGGGTTTAATCCTTTAGGACAAACACTTACACAATTCATAATGCCATGGCAACGAAAAACGCTAAATGCATCGTCAAGATTTGATAAACGCTCATCCGTTGCCGTATCACGGCTATCAATTAGCCACCGGTAAGCGGCTAATAAGCCTGCTGGCCCTATAAATTTATCCGGATTCCACCAGAAAGAAGGGCAAGAAGTAGAACAACAAGCACACATGATACATTCGTACAAACCATCGAGATGCTCACGATCTTCCGGTAGCTGTAAATGCTCCCGTGATGGTGGTAATTCGCCATCTGAAATCAAAAACGGCTTCACTTTTGCGTAATTATCATAGAACTGCGTCATATCAACGATTAAATCACGTACAACCGGTAAACCAGGTAAAGGGCGAATAACGATTTTGCTCCCTTTCAAGCTGGATAATGGTGTAATACAGGCTAACCCATTTTTACCGTTCATATTTAAGCCATCAGAGCCACACACTCCCTCACGACATGAACGACGAAACGCAATGGTTGGATCTTGCTCTTTCAATAAAATCAGTGCATCCAACACCATCATATCCGAGCCTTCTTCGACTTCAAGTAGATAGTCTTTCATATAAGGCTTTTTATCGACATCCGGATTGTAGCGATACAAAGAGAAGTTCAGTTTCATTCGTTATTCCTCCCTTAGTACGTACGAATTTTCGGCGGAAAAGCTTCGCGATGAACCGGTGACATATTTACATCACGTTTGCTCATCTGTTCAGTTTCCGGATTATAAACAGAATGACATAACCAGTTTGCATCATCACGATCAGGATAGTCAAAACGAGCATGGGCTCCACGGCTCTCTGTCCGATAATTCGCCGCGACGGCGGTGGAAAATGCCGTTTCCATTAAGTTGTCTAGCTCTAAACATTCAATACGCTGCGTATTAAATTCTTTTGATTTATCCGCTAAATGAGCGTTGTTGAGACGATCTCGAATCACTTTCAGTTCTTCAAGCCCGGTTGCCATGGCTTCCCCTTCACGGAAAACGGAAAAACTATTTTGCATACAGCTTTGAAGATCTTTACGGATTTGAACGGGATCTTCACCACCTTGACTCGTTTCCCAACGCATAGTTCGAGCCAAAGAAGCTTCAATATCGGATTGAGTAGCAGGGCGAGCTTCAGCTTGTGCTGCCAATGTTTCGCCAAGATGTAATCCCGTTGCACGTCCAAACACCACAAGGTCAAGCAGTGAGTTTCCTCCTAGACGGTTTGCCCCATGAACCGAAACAGAAGCAATTTCTCCACAAGCAAACAAACCTTGCACTTCAATATCTTTGCCTGCTGCATCTTGTTTTAAGGCTTGTCCTGAAACCTGAGTCGGCACTCCTCCCATCATATAATGACAGGTTGGAATAACGGGAATCGGCTCTTTAACGGGGTCAACATGGGCAAAAGTACGAGACAACTCACAAATGCCGGGCAAACGGGACTCCAACACCTCTTTACCTAAGTGATCGAGTTTAAGCTTGATATGAGGCCCCCATGGGCCATCACAACCTCGTCCCTCTCGAATTTCGATCATCATTGAGCGCGCAACGACATCGCGTCCAGCAAGGTCTTTCGCATTGGGCGCATAACGCTCCATAAAACGCTCACCATCTTTGTTGAGTAGATAGCCACCTTCACCACGACAACCTTCTGTGACTAAGACACCAGCCCCTGCAATCCCTGTTGGATGGAACTGCCACATTTCCATATCTTGCATCGGAACACCGGCTCGCAGTGCCATTCCGACACCATCACCCGTATTAATGTGTGCGTTAGTGGTTGAGGCATAAATTCGCCCAGCACCACCGGTTGCCAGAATGGTCGCCTTAGATTTAAAGTAACAGATTTCTCCGGTTTCCATACACAAGGCAGTGCAGCCGAGTACCGCACCATCTTGATTTTTGACTAAGTCAAGTGCGTACCATTCTGAAAAAATCGTAGTTTTGTGTTTAATGTTTTGCTGATAAAGCGTATGCAGCAAAGCGTGGCCAGTTCGGTCAGCCGCGGCCGCAGTACGGGCCGCCTGTTCACCACCAAACTCTTTCGATTGCCCCCCAAATGGACGTTGGTAAATACTCCCATCGTCAAAACGAGAAAAAGGCAGCCCCATTCGCTCTAGCTCAATCACGGATTCTGGGCCATTTTTACACATGTACTCAATGGCGTTTTGATCACCAATGTAGTCTGAACCTTTCACAGTGTCGTACATATGCCACTGCCAGTTATCTTTATGTGAGTTACCCAACGCCACGGTAATACCACCTTGAGCTGAGACAGTATGAGAGCGGGTTGGAAAAACTTTAGAAAGTAAAGCACAGGTTAAACCTTGCTCTGATATTTGTAGTGCAGCACGCATCCCTGCACCACCTGCGCCAATCACAACGGCATCAAACTCACGAACAGGAATAGTCACTTACACACCCCACAGTACAAATAATCCAGAAAAAAAGTAGCCTAATAAGGTCACGATCACGACAAGTTGCAGTACGCCACGCAATTTTGAGCACTTAATATAGTCGGTAATCACTTGCCATAAACCAATCCAGCCATGGATAAGAATGCAAACCAGGGCCAGCATGGTAAATACTTTAGTCAGTGTACTGCCAAAGAATTGTGTCCAAGATAAATATGAGAGGTCAGTGAATGCGCAAAAACTCACCATATAGATGGTGTATAAGGTTAAAATGATCGCCGTCGCTCGAATTAACAAGAAATCGTGAACACCATTGCGTCCTAATGAAGAGACATGTTTTACCATAACCACACCCCCGCTAATAACGAGAAAATCACCGTCATGACCATGGATGCTTTGGCTGTCATAGAACCGGTATCTAGTTCTTCAAAATAACCTAAATCCATGATCAAGTGACGGATACCGCCAATAATATGGTAGGCCAACGCGGTTAAGATGCCCCAGAGGATAAATTTAACGAAGAAACCGCTGACGATTTCACTCGCCTCCATAAATCCAACCGGAGAGGATAAGGAAAGGGATAATAACCATAGCAAAATACCGACCGCGACAAACGTAATAATACCCGCCACTCGATGGAGGAT